>CAZUTZ010000072.1:0-10576 GCA_964623655.1 uncultured Wenzhouxiangella sp. | reverse complement strand
TTCTTCTTGGCTGCCTTCTTCTTGCTCGCCTTTTTCTTCGTCGCTTTCTTCTTAGCGGCCTTTTTCTTAGCGGCCTTTTTCTTCGTCGCCTTTTTTTTGGCTGCCTTCTTCTTCGCTGTTTTCTTGGCTGCGCCGGCTTTTTTCTTGCCGAATTTGCCGCGACGGCCCTTTGGTGGGGCTTCGGCGAGCATTTTCTGGCAGGTTTCCAGATCCAGGCTGTCCGGTTCCACGTCCTTGGGTACGCTGGCGTTGCGGTTGCCGTCGGTGACAAAGGGGCCGTAGCGACCTTTCAGAATCTCGATGTCGTGCTCGGGGAAGGTCTTGATGATCCTGTCCTTGAGCATTTGCTTGTGCGCGGCAACGACCTCCAGCGCCTGGTCCAGGGTGATTTCGTGCGGGTCATGCTCCTTGAGCGAGACGAAGTTGCGCTTGCCGTAGCGCACGTACGGGCCGAAGCGGCCGATGTTGGCCTGGACCGGTTCGCCTTCCGGAGTTTCACCCAACTCGCGCGGCAGCTTGAACAGCTCCAGTGCTTCGTCCAGCGTAATGGTCTCCATTTTCTGGCCCGGACGCAGGCCGGCGAACTGTGGCTTTTCATCGTCTTCAGCCTGCCCGATCTGGGCGAAGGGGCCAAATCGTCCCAACCGCACGATGACCGGCTTGCCGGTCTTTGGATCGGTGCCCAGTTCGCGCGCCTGCTGGGCTTCCTGGCGGCTGACCGTCTCGTCCTTTTCCTGCACCCGGTCGATGAACGGCTGCCAGAATTCCTTCAGCAACGGCACCCAGTCATGCTCGCCGCGCGAGATGGCGTCCAGATCGTCCTCCAGCCGCGCGGTGAAGTCATAGTCGACGTAGCGGTCAAAGTGGCTGGACAGGAAGTTGGCGACGACCCGCCCGGTCGCCGTGGGCGTGAAGCGGCGGTTTTCCAGCTCGACGTATTCGCGGTCCTTGAGCGTTTGAATGATCGAGGCATAGGTCGACGGCCGGCCGATGCCGTGGTCTTCCAGCGCTTTGACCAGACTGGCTTCGGAATAGCGCGGCGGGGGCTCGGTAAAGTGCTGCTCCGGGCGGACGGCGACCAGGTCAACGGCATCGCCTTCGTTCAGCTCAGGCAGGCGGTTGTCCTGCGCGGCCTTGGCGTCCTGATAAACCTTGAGGAAGCCGGGCTCTATCAGGGTCGAGCCGCTGGCCCGGAATGTGTGGGGGTCGACGTCGAATTCTGCGCTGACCGTGTCGTAGACGGCCGGAATCATCTGACTGGCGACGGCGCGGTTCCAGATCAGTTCGTAGAGTCGGTATTGCTCCTCGCTCAAATAGCGCTTGAGCTTGATCGGCGTCAGGCTGGCGGTGGACGGGCGGATGGCCTCGTGCGCTTCCTGCGCGTTCTTGGATTTCGACTGATAGAAATTCGGCCTTTCCGGTCGCAGGTCCTGGCCGTATTCCTTGCCGATGACCTGGCGGATCTCGCTGAGCGCGTCCTGCGACAGCGCCACCGAGTCGGTTCGCATGTAGGTGATCAGCCCCTGAACGCCGTCGCCGATATCCACGCCCTCGTAGAGCTGCTGGGCCAGCCGCATGGTGCGCTGGGTGGTAAAGCGCAGCCGGCGGGCGGCTTCCTGCTGCAGTGTTGAGGTGATGAATGGCGGTTGCGGCCGGCGCCGACGCTGGCGCTTGTTGATGCGGGCGACCTCGAAGCGGCCCTGAGCGGCCTGCTCGACCTGAGCCCGGACTTCGTCGGCGCGCGTCTCGTTGGTGATGTCGAACTGCTCGAATTTCTCGCCGTCCAGGCGCACCAGGTTGGCGCTGAAGCGCTGGTCTTCGGGGCCCAGGTCGGCCTCGATGGTCCAGTACTCGCGCGGCTCGAAGCGCTCGATTTCTTCCTCGCGCTCGACAATCATGCGCAGCGCCGGGGACTGCACCCGGCCGGCCGAAAGGCCGCGCCGCACTTTCTTCCAAAGCAGCGGCGAGAGGTTGAAGCCGACCAGGTAATCCAGCGCCCTGCGCGCCTGCTGCGCGTCGACCAGGCTGCCGGCCAGATCGCGCGGGTTTTCCATGGCCTTGTCGATGGCGCGCTTGGTGATTTCGGAAAACACGACGCGCTTGATCGGTGTTTTCTGGTTGACGCCGCGCTCTTTCAGGATTTCGGCGATGTGCCAGGAAATGGCTTCGCCCTCGCGATCAAGGTCGGTGGCCAGGTAGACGGCATCGGCCTTGCGCGCGCTGGAGACGATTTTGTCGACATGTTTCTTGTTGCGCTCGATGACGTCGTAGCGCATTGCAAAATTGTTTTCCGGGTCGACTGCGCCTTCTTTGGGCACCAGGTCGCGCACGTGACCGTAGGAGGCCAGGACTTCGAAGTCCTGGCCAAGATATTTGTTGATGGTGGTCGCCTTGGCCGGCGATTCAACGATGAGTAGGTTTTTAGCCATGACTGGCGGGTATCGGCCTCAGGAACCGGAGCGGAGCCGGTCAGTGCCGATATTCGCCCTCCTCTTCGAACATCAAATCCTCCATCCAGGCATAGTTCGCTTCCTGCCCGGGCTGGTTGAACAGCACCATGAGGACCACCCATTTGACGTCTTCCATGCTGATTTCGAAATCGTCCAGGGCCATCAGCCGATCAACGACCTGCTCGCGCCGCGCCGGATCGATCACGCCGGTGTTTTCAAGATAAAGAATCAGGCCGCGGGCATCCAGATCCAGCCGGCTGCATTCTTCCTCGGTAAAAATGCGGATCGGAGAGGATTCATGTCCGCCGAGTTCCGGCAGACTGCGCTGCTCGGCCAGGCCGTCCAGCCAGGAAAAGGCGCGATCGATTTCGTGGCTGGAAAAACCCGCTTCTTCAAGACTGTCGCTCAAAGACTCACGGTCGGGCGTGGATTCGGGTTCATCGTAAATATAGTTCTCGAACAGGTACATCAGCAGATCGAGCACGTTTTCTTTCATTCAGGGTCCTTGATGCGTGCGGCTGTAGCGTCCGCCGGGATGGGCGGCCACGAGGCCCTCCAACTCCAGCATCAGCAGCATGGAGGATACCGCCGCGGTCGTCAATTGTGAACGATGAATTATCTCATCTACCGGAGTCGGGTCGAAGCCGACCGCCTCAAACAGACGCTGGTAGTCGGGGTCGTGCATTACATGCGGCGTGTCGGCGTGCGAATCAAGCGTCTGAGGATTATCCGCGGCCAGCAGTTCGGCCAGCTCCGCGGCCAGCTGACCCGCAAGCGGCTGCAGTTCTTCGGCAATTTCGGCCGCGGTTTCAACCAGTTTGGCGCCGTCGCGAATCAGGCGATGGCAGCCGCGAGCCAGCGGATTGTGCACCGAGCCGGGGATGGCGAATACCTCGCGCCCCTGCTCGGTGGCCAGGCGAGCTGTGATCAGGGAGCCGGAGCGCAGTCCGGCTTCGACCACCAGTGTGCCCAGGCTCATGCCGCTGATCAGACGATTGCGGACCGGGAAGTGGCCCTGGCGCGGTCCCGTCCCCGGTCGGAACTGGCTGACCAGCGCGCCCTGCTGCATGATGCGGTGGGCCAGCTCACGGTGACGTGCGGGATAGACGCGGTCCAGACCCGTGCCGGTCACGGCTACGGTGCTGCCGCCGGCGTCCAGGCAACCCTCGTGAGCGGCGCCGTCAACGCCCGCGGCCAGGCCGCTGGTGATGATCAGCCCGGTCGAGGCGAGGGTGGCGGCAAAATCGCGGGCATGGGCCAGGCCGCCGGCGGTGGCGTTGCGGCTGCCGACGATGGCCAGTTGGGGCCGGAGCAGGCAGCGCGGGTCGCCGGCGACGAAAAGCGCCGGTGGCGGGTCGGGGATTTGTTTGAGCAGCGGCGGGTAGTAGGGGTCGTCCAGGCCGATCAGGTGATGGTGTTCGCCTGAAAGCCATGCCCGACAACGCTTGAGCTCGACGGGATCGGGCTGGCGCAGACCCTGAATCTGCTCGCGGCTGAAGCCGGCGTGCAGCAATTCTTCGTCCGAGGCATCGACCCAGTCCAGGGGCTGGTCGAAGTGGGCCAGCAGGCGAGCGAAAGCCCGCGAGCCCACGCCCGGTGCGAGGATCAGAGCAAGCCAGGCGTCAGCACCGGAAGGTGGTGCCATTGCTCGCGGTCAGAATCGACGGTCCGGGTGATCCAGCACGTCGTTGATGCGCACGGCGTTGGTGCCGTCCAGCACGATGGCGTAGCTGATCTGCTCAAAAGGCCGGAATACCATGACCACCCCGGAGAACTCGTCCGGAAGCGTGACGTGCACCCGCTCCGGCGACTGAAACGCTGCCCGGCTCATTCGGCTGTAGCGCTGGTTGTCGCGAACGGTTTGGCCGGGCCGGAAGGTCGAGAAGGTATGCCCCGGCTCAACGCCATTCTCGGTCCCCACGCTGATGGCCACAATCTGGAAGCGGCCAACGCCGTAGTAGGATTCAGTGATTGACAGCACGATGGCGTCTTCAGGCACTTCGTCCATGGCGCGGGGGAAAAACGTCTGCTCGAATTCAAAGTCGTCCCGCGGCAGGACCAGATCACCGGCCATCACCTCGCGGCGCCCCTGGTCAATCGACAGAATGGTCGGGTCGCCGCTCCGGACCACCGTGGCACGCGCAGCTTCATACAATTCATAACCGACGACCGGGTAGTCAAAAACCTCCAGTCGACCAAATGTGTTGGACCAGAACTGGCTGCTCGGACGCTCATAGCTCGGTGCAACGGAAGGAGGCGGACGCATCGCGTTGCGGCGCATGTGGCGATCACCGACCACCGCTTCGCTGCGGTCGACAAACTGGTAGGCCAGCCGGGCGATGACGACTTCGTCGCCGACCTGGGCGTCGTCCATGCCCCGGGCCAGTGTCCGGTCGCCTGGCCCGGCAATCATGCGCCGTTCGAAATTGTCCAGGATGTAAGGCAACGCTTCGAATTCTTCTTCGCTGACGATTCTGGGCGCTCGCAGGAACGGCTCGATGGCATCCAGTGGCAATGTGGTGATGGGCTCGTCGATTCGTTCGCGCCGGATCTCGGGAGAAAGACGGCGAATGCTGTCATCGACCATCAGACGCGGCTCGCCGCCGATGAAGACCAGAGAAATGACGTCACCGGGGAAAATCAAATGTGGATCGTCGATCTGCGGGTTGGCTTGCCAGATCGCCGGCCATTGCCAAGGACGCGTCAGAAAACGCGACGCAATGTCCCACAGGGTATCGCCCGGCTGGACGACATATTCGCGCGGGTGATCTTCGCGCAATTCGATCTCGCTGGCCTCCGCTCCGACCACCAGAGACAGTGCGAGCATGAGCGTAATGATGCGTTTCACCGGCTTAGGTCCCTCTCGCGCCGCGAATGCAGCGTTTGCGGCTTCAGAGTACCATAACGAATGGGTATAGTTTAGGCCTGCCTGACTTCCACAAAACGTTTGATTAAGCTATGGCAAGACTGACAATTCTGCAGTTTCCGGATGCCCGCCTGCGCCGCGTGGCCAAGCCTGTGACGGCAGTCACGGATCGAGAACGGACGCTGGCTTCCGACATGCTGGAAACCATGTATGAGGCCCGTGGCATTGGCCTGGCGGCGACCCAGGTCAACGAGGATGTACGCCTGCTCGTACTGGATCTTAGCGAGAATCGTGATGAACCCAAGGTATTCATCAACCCGGAAATCATTGAGCGCTCCGGCAGCCAGGCTTGCGAAGAGGGCTGCTTGTCGGTCCCCGGCATTTATGCCGAGGTCGACCGGGCGGAAAAAATACGCGTACGGGCGCTGGGGCTGGACGGCGAGCCATTCGAGTTGGATGCCGACGGCCTGATGGCGGTCTGCATCCAGCATGAGATCGACCACCTGGACGGCAAGGTCTTCGTCGACTACCTGTCGCCGCTCAAGCGCCGGATGGTTGAAAAACGCCTGAAAAAGCAGAAGCAGCGAGACGCCGAAGCTGTGGCATGACCCTGCGTACCCTGTTCGCCGGGACGCCGGAGTTCGCCGTCCCGGCCCTGCAGGCGATGATTGAATCGGGGCGGCCGCCTCTGGCCGTACTGACCCAGCCCGACCGCGGCGCCGGGCGGGGGCGGCGAATTTCCCAAAGCCCTGTCAAACAACTGGCCCTGGCCCATGCGCTGCCGGTGCTGCAGCCGGCCAGTCTGCGCGATCCTGCGGCCGTTGCGGCGATTTCCGAGTTCGAGCCGGATTTGCTCATTACCGCTGCCTACGGTCTGATTCTGCCGCAGGCTGTACTCGATCTGCCGCGCTACGGCTGCTGGAATCTGCACGCCTCGCTGCTGCCGCGCTGGCGCGGCGCCAGTCCGATCAACCAGGCTATCCTGCACGGTGATGAAAAGACCGGCATCTCGCTGATGCAAATGGACGCCGGGCTGGACACCGGTCCGGTCCTGGCCTCCGTCGAGACCGTCATAGACGAGTCCGAGAGCGCCGGCCAGTTGCATGACCGCCTGGCGCCCATGGCCGCCGACCTGTTGCTGGCCACTCTGCCCCGACTCGAGTCCGGCGAGCTACCACCACCGCAGCAGCAGGATGATGCCCTGGCCACCCATGCGCCATTGATTTCGAAGACCGACGCCTGGCTGGATTGGAGCCGTCCGGCGCCGGAGCTCGCCCGCGCCGTGCGTGCTTACAACCCCTGGCCGGTTGCCCATGCCGAAATCGAAGGCCGGACACTGCGCCTGTTCGAGGCCGCGGCGGGGCCGCAACGCGACCAGCCACCCGGCACCCTGGTGCGCGGCCACGGTCGACGCGACGCCGTTATCGTCGCTTGCGGTCAGGGCAGTCTGGAAATTGCCGAGCTGCAGGCGCCGGGACGCAAGCGTCTGCAAGCGGCCGAATGGTTCAATGCCCACCCCGACTGGCGCTAGGCCACGCCTGCTGGCCGCCCAGGCGGCCCACGCCGTACTCGATCGCGGCCAGTCGCTGGACGCCGATCTGGCCCAGCGCGTTGCCGAACTCGACACGGCCCGCGATCGTGCGCTGGTTCGACGCCTGGTTCATGGCCTGATGCGCGACTGGCCGTCGGTCAATATGCTGGTTGGCCTGCTCCTGCAGCGCAAACCGGCGCGACGTGATCGCCTGATTCATTTCATCCTTGCCCTGGGGCTGGCCGAACTGCGCGAGGCGCGTGAGCCGGCGCGGGCAGTCGTGCATGCCGCCGTCGAAGCGGCACGTCTGGGTCGCTTGCGGCACCTGAGTGGTCTGGTCAACGCCGTGCTGCGCCGCTATCTGCGCGACGTCGAGCACTGGCAGCAGCAGTTGCCGGATGATGCGGTGCACGCCTTCGGCTATCCGGGCTGGCTGGTCGAGCATATCCGGGCCGACTGGCCGCAGGACTGGGACCAAGTCCTGAGCGCCGGCAACCAGTCACCGCCTCTGTGGCTGCGCGTCAATCGCCGCTACTGGAGCCGACAGGCTGCGCACGAAGCGCTGACCGAGGCCGGATTCGCCGCGTCGATTCATCCGGACCTGCCCGATGGGCTGAAACTGGACCAGCGCGTGGCGGTCAGCCGATTGCCGGGGTTCACCGAAGGCGGACTGTCGGTGCAGGATGCCGCAGCCCAGCTCAGCGCCGAGTATTTGCAGCTGGGCTCGGGGTTGCGCGTGCTGGATGCCTGTACCGCCCCCGGCGGCAAAGCGGCCCATGTGCTCGAACGCGCGGAGGTTGATCTGACGGCGGTCGAAGTGGACGAAGCGCGCCTGCAGCGCACCGCCGAGACCTTCGAGCGACTCGGCGTTCAGGCCCGGCTGGTCCAAGGCGACGCCAGTCGGCCAGAGGGCTGGTGGGACGGGCAGCTTTTTGACCGGATCCTGATCGATGCGCCCTGTTCAGCCACCGGCGTGATCCGCCGTCATCCCGATATCCGCTGGCTGCGGCGTCCGGGCGACATTGATCGCCTGGCCGGGCTGCAGCAGTCCATGCTCAGCGCGCTCTGGCCGCTGCTCAAGCCCGGCGGTATCCTTGTCTATGTCACCTGCTCCATTCTGAATGCGGAGAATGTCCGGCAGGCGAGTCGTTTTCTGGAGCTGCACGCGGATGCACGAGCCATCGGACACCCAGGCCTGCCGGGTCGAGCGCAGGAATTCGGGCGCCAGATCCTGCCTGGCGAGGCTGACATGGATGGCTTTTATTACCTGGTTGTTGAGCGCCTGCACCCCGGCTGACGAACGCAGCGGGCATCTGCGTCTGATCGACCCCCAACCGCAGTGGCAAGGCGACACCCTGGGCCTGCAGGCCGGTATTGATTTCAATCCGGGCCCGGCTGTCATCGAAGCGCTCAACCACGGTGTGACCGTGCACATTCGCGTCACCATCCGGGTCCGGCGACCCTGGTCTCCGCTGACCAACGACAAACTTGAGCGCAACCATCGCTTCGAGATTCGCTACCTGCCCCTGGTCAGGCACTATGAGCTGACCGATCTGAAGACCGGAGAGCAGCAGAGTTTCCCGCGTCTGTCCATGGTGCTGGAGCGCCTGCGTCGGCCCGAGTGGCTGGACACCCGCTTCACCACCGAACACGACCGCAGCCGGCGATGGCGAATCGAGGCGCGGGTGGATATCGACCGCACCCGGCTACCTTCGCCGATGCGTTTGCCCGTTTGGTTCGATCGCAACTGGAGCCTGACCGAGCCCTGGCATCGCTGGGATGTTGCCGCGCGGCCCGATTCGACATGAACAGTCCGATGCTGCGCCGTGCCCTGCGGGCAATCCCGCTGGTGGCTGTACTGGCCATCCTCTTGAGTTCGCTGTATCTGGTCTCCAGCGTCGAGCAGGAGACCACCCAGCTCGGCCGGGCCGCTTTCTGGGTCGTTGTGACCACGGTAGTGGCCTTGCTGGTTCTGGTCCTTGTGATCATCGGCAGGCTGTGGCGCCTGATTCAGCGCGTCCGGCGCGGCGAGCCGGGGTCACGCCTGACCGCGCGCCTGGTCACGCTGTTCATCGCCATCGCTCTCCCGCCGGTGGTGGTGCTTTACCTGTTCGCCCTGGAGTTTCTGTCCGACACCATTTCCGGCTGGCTGGACGTAGAGGCCGAACAGGCGCTGGCCGACGCCATCGAGCTGGGGCAGATGTTCATGGATGTGCGCAGCCGGGAAGCGCGGCAGCAGGTCGGCCGGATCGGCGCCGAGCTGAGTCGGAGTGACGAAGACCAGTGGTTCGACCAGCTGCTCGACCAGGTCAGTAGTGCCGGTCCCACCGATCTGGCGGTTCTGGATGTCTCCGGACGAGCCGTGGTCAGCGCCAATATTGACCCCTCACGACTGACGGCCGACATCCCCAGCAGCTTCGCGCTGGCCCAGGCCCTTGAAAACGATGAGTATGCGACCGCCGAACCGGGAGAGGACGGTCTGCAGATCCGAGTTCTTCGCCGGCTCGACATGCCGGGTCTGGGGGCGCCGGCGCGCATCGTGCAGGCGATCTATCCGCTGCCGGCGGATTTCACCGTGCTGGCCGGCAGCATCGAGCAGGCGTTCTTCCGCTATCAGAACATTTCTTTTCTGCGCGGGCGGCTGGAGCAGAGTCTGGTCCTCATCCTGTCGCTGGTGTTGCTGCTGACCGCCTTTCTGGCCATGCTGCTGGCCTTCAATGCCGCGCGGCGCCTGACCCGCCCGGTGCGTGATCTGGCCCTGGCGACCGAGGAATTGACCGCCGGGCGCTTTCCGCACGAGTTGCCGGTGACCAGCCGCGATGAGCTGGGCTTCCTGGTCAACTCCTTCAACACCATGACGCGCGAGCTGTCGGTCAGCAGGCGTGAGCTGGAAACGCAGCGCCGCTACCTGGAAATCGTGCTTGGCCGGCTGTCGGCGGGCGTGCTGGCGGTGGATCGAGAAGGTTGCTTGAGCGCCTTCAACGAGTCGGCCGGACGGATTCTGAACCTGGATCCGGAAGAGGATCGGCAGCGCGAGCTGGCCGGCCTGGCCAAAGATCGGCCTGATTTGCGGCCGCTGCTGGAGTTGATGATCGCCCGTGCCGGCAGCTCGACCCTGGACTGGCGGCAGGAAATCCAGCTCGGTGATCCGACCCGGCCGCTGGTGCTGGTTTGCCGCGGCTCGGAGTTGCCGGCCGAGACCGGTGGCCACGTGGTTGTGTTTGACGATGTGACCGTGCTCGACCAGGCCCAGCGCGAGGCGGCCTGGGCCGAAGTCGCGCGCCGCCTGGCCCACGAGGTCAAAAACCCGCTGACCCCCATTCAGCTGGCGACCGAGCGCCTGCAGTACAAGCTCGAGGGCGAGCTCGGGGAAGATCAGCGCCGTCTGCTGGCCAAGACAACCACGACCATTCGTGCCCAGGTCGAGACCCTCAAGCGCCTGGTCGACGCTTTCGGCGACTATGCCCGTCCGGCCCCCATGCGCCGCGAATCCGTCGCCCCGGCCGCGCTCATCGCCGAAGTGATCGATTTGTACGCCAGCGGCGATTTGCCGGTGCGTTTCGAGACCGAAATTGGCGATGATGTCGGCGTCATACAGGCCGATGCCGGCCGTCTGCGCCAGGTGCTGCTCAACCTGGTGCGCAACGCGCAGGAAGCCCAGCCGGACGGGCGACCGACGATCCGCATCGGTTTGCAGTCCAGGCCGCGCGCGCAGCGCGACGGCATCGA
>CAZUTZ010000071.1:0-10641 GCA_964623655.1 uncultured Wenzhouxiangella sp. | reverse complement strand
CGGACCGGCCTCGCCCCATCACCGGGGCGGGCCCGGCAACGATTCAGAACATGCCGGTTTCCAAACGGGCGGCCTCGGACATCATGGCCTGGCTCCAGGGCGGATCGAAGGTCAGGGCCACGTTGACTTCGTCGATGGTCGGGATCACCTTGAGCCGGTCGCGCACGTCGGCGACCAGAATGTCGCCCATGCCGCAGCCCGGCGCGGTCAGGGTCATGGCGATATCCACGCGGCGATGGTCATCGTCCTGCTTGCTCAGCGTGCATTCATAAATCAGGCCCAGATCGACGACGTTGATCGGAATTTCCGGGTCAAAGACGGTGCGAAGCTGCGCCCAGACCAGGTCTTCGACGTCCTTGTCGCTGGCATTTTCCGGCAATTTCGGCCGCGGCGGCGGCTCCTTGCCGATGGCGTCGGCGTCGTCGCCGTCCAGTCGGAACAAGCGCCCGTCGACATAAATCGTGAAGCTTCCGCCCAGGGACTGGGTGATATAGCCGCTGGTGCCGGCCGGCAGTTCCACTGCCGTGCCCTCCGGTACCAGAACGACCTCGCAGTTGCGTTCGAAGCGGGCCGGAGTGTAGGAATTGCTGAACATGCGCTTTCCTGGTCGGTTTGAAACAGGATCGATTTAGTCCGCATTATAACGAGCGACCGGCAGGCGGAATCAAGACAGGACGCCAATTGTTGGTATGCCAGCCAGACTCAAATCCCCAGCGCACGCTCGGCAGCCTGCCGGGTCAGCGGGTGATAGCCGGGCCGGGCGCGTTCATAGACCTCGATCGCCCAGTCCCGGCCCCAGTCGGACTCGGCCAGCGCGGCATACAGCGGCCGGGTGAATTTGTTACGGCCGACCTCCAGCAAGAAGCGCTCCAGACGCTGGACGCCCGGCTCGTATTGCGCCTCGATCGAGCGCATCAGCCACAGAAACAGAATTTCGTAGTTCTGCTGCTCGACCAGGCCGAAGCGGGCGTCCATCTCGGCCATGGTTTCGGCATCCAGCCGATCCTCCAGCCCCTGGAGAAAATGCTGCCACTGAAACACCGACCAATCGTCTTCCGGCAGATCATCCAGACCGACTTCATCGGCCAGCCAGCGCTTCCGCCATTCATCGACCTCGACGAAAGCATCGGTGTGCGGCTCGATTTCCAGCGCCAGTTCCGGCATGCCGGGCTCGAACAGCCATTGGTCGACTTCGTCACGGGTCAGCGCAGCATCGCTCGGCGCCAGCAGATGTTCTTCCAGGTAATCCAGGAAATCCTCGGTGGTGATGGACTGAAAGGCGAAATGGTCGAAGTAGGCGCGCAGGAAGTCGTCAAAGGCCTCGCGCCCGACCCGGTACTCGATCCAGTCGAGAAAGAACCGCCCCATGTCATAGGGGACGCGGATGAAAGCCTGCTCCGGATCGCGGTCGGACAGATCGCGCACCAGCATCTGGTCGCGCGCCTCCAGCCCTTCCAGACTCGTCAGCAGCCTGTCCCAGCCCAGACGGGCCAGCTGGTCTCGAATCTCGGTGCCGTACAAGGCCTCCATGATGCGGGCCTCGAAGTAAACCGTAAAACCCTCGTTCAGCCATAGATCGCGCCAGGCCGCGTTGGTGACCAGGTTGCCGGACCAGGAGTGAGCCAGCTCGTGGGCGACCAGAGCCAGCAGGCTGCCGTCGCCGGCGATGATCGTCGGCGTGACATACGACAGACGCGGGTTTTCCATGCCGCCGAAAGGAAAACTCGGCGGCAGCACCAGCAGATCGTAGCGGCCCCAGCGATACTCGCCGTACAGGTTCTCGCCGATCTCGAGCATCTCTTCGAGCACGTCGAACTCGTCGGCCGCGCGCTCGATCCACTCCGGTTCGGCAAAGACCCCGGTGCGCGGTCCGATTTCCTCGAACACCAGGTCACCGATGGCAATCGCCATCAGGTAGGACGGAATGGGTTCGGGCATTTCGAAGCGATATTCGCCGGTATCGTTGCGCTCGAACGCGTTGCCGTCCGCGCCCATGACCACCATCAGATCGCGCGGGCCGCGGATGGTGGCCTCGAAGGTATAGCGCACGGCCGGCGTGTCCTGCAGCGGCACCCAGGTACGGGCGTAGTGCGGCTGACTTTGCGAGAACATGAACGGCCGGCCGGAAGAGGTCTGCTCACCGTCCAGCCACTGCAGACCAAAGGCCTCGGGCGAGGTGGCGTAGTCGATGCGCACCTGCTCGATGCCAGCCGGCAGAACGACGACCAGCGGCTGACCCAGGTGATCCTCGTCGGCGCCAAAGCGCCAGGACACCGGCAGATAGCTGCCGTCCGGGCGGATGGCGTTGACGTCGCGGATGTCCAGATCCCGGGTATCGAGCACCAGGCGCTGGAAGCCGGGATCCACCCGGTCCAGGTCCAGCACCACGTGTCCGGCCAGCGTCCGGGCGCGCAGGTTGGCGTCCAGATCCAGGCTGATGTGCTCAATCCGCACGCGCTCGAATTCGGCGAAACTGTGCGGATCGGTTCCGGTTTCAACGCGAAATTCCGGCGACGGCGTGACGGCGGGAGGTTCCTGCTCCGCGCCGCATCCGGCCAGCAGCACAATCAGCGCTCCGGCCAAAGTCAGTTTCCAGCGATGAAAAATCATGAGTAGCGAAAAGATTGATCAGCGGGCTGCTATGTTGGCACATCTCGCAACAAGCAAAGAGAGCAAGCGATGAAACATCAGCAACCTGGAAAGCGCCTGATCGTCATCATGCTGATCACGATGACCAGCCTGGCGACCCTGCCGGCGATGGCCGAGGACTGGCTGGTCGACGCCCCCGACGAGGAAACCCGAGCCGAGCGCTTGAGCAGCTATCTGGCCGGCTTCAGCGCGGCGATGTGGGAAGTCGGCGAGCGGTATCAGCGCGTGGTTCAGGCCATCCGCGACGAGAATCACGAACTGGCCGCCTACCACTGGGAAAAGATCGGCGACACCATCCGCGGCGGTTACCTGAAGCGTCCGGCGCGCCAGGAAAACGCCGACCGGATGTTTCTCGAGCCGGTCTGGGGCGATTACCTGGAGACCCTGCAAAGCGGCGATTTTGAAGCAATCAGGAACGAGTTCGAGCCGGCACGACAAGCCTGCATGTCCTGCCACAAGGCCGAAGGCGTGCCGTTCATGAACGATCAGCCGATATTCACAGAACTCGGTATCGACTAGCCGGCCGCCAAAAGACTAAAGCGCGTCGTCGCCTTCTTCGCCGGTGCGAATACGCACCGCCCGATCGATCGAGGAGACGAAGATCTTGCCATCGCCGATGCGGCCCGAGGCGGCCGTCTCGACGATGGTCTCGACCACGCGCTCGGACTGGTCGTCGGGCACGACAATCTCGAGCTTGAGCTTGGGCAGAAAGTCGACCACGTATTCCGCCCCCCGGTAGAGCTCGGTGTGACCCTTCTGGCGACCGAACCCTTTCACCTCCGTGACCGTCATGCCGGTCACCCCGACTTCACCGAGCGCGTCGCGGACGTCGTCGAGCTTGAAAGGCTTGATGATGGCGGTGATCATTTTCATGGCGGCCACAGTGCTTGGGATTTCAAACCCGCAGATTAACGCAGATGAACTCGGATGGAGGAATGTATGCCAAAAGCGTTTCGCAAAGGAGCAAAGGGCGCAACGCTCGCTAAAAAGGCCCAGGCAACTGAATTCAGACTGAATTTGACCTGATCCGCGTTCATCTGCGTTAATCTGCGGGTTCATCGTCTCATTGCCCGACCATGCGCCCAGACTTCCAGACCATTGACGACATCACCCGCCGCCTGGCCGAATCCGTACCCGGCGAATTCAAGACCGCGCGCGCCGAACTGGAACGACAGTTCAAGACCGTGCTGGAAAACGCCTTCAGCCGCCTGGACCTGGTCACCCGCGAGGAATTCGAAATTCAGAAGAAAGTACTGCTGCGCACGCGCGAGAAACTCGAGCAGCTTGAAGCCTTGCTGAATGACTCGGGCCAATCTGCCAAGGTCGAGGAAGCCGGCGAATAAAGCAGTTCAGGAAGCCTGGTGGGCCGCTGGCGGTGCCCTGCGCGCACGTCCAGCCAGCCACACCGCCAGCACGATGATGGCTCCGCCGATGATCAGCCGCGGCCAGTCGGCATCGCGATTCCAGATCAGTACGTTGACCAGGATGCCGGCCGGGATCAGCATGTTGTTCATGGCCGCAAGCTGGCCGGTGTTGACCATGCGTGCGCCGATGTTCCAGCCCAGATAGCCCAGACCCGAAGCGCCCAGGCCCAGCCACAGCAGCACACCCCACTGCACGGCACCGGCCGGCATGCGGTCGAAGTCGGCGAACAGGACCAGCGCCAGGCCGGATACCAGCACCCCGCCGAGAAAGAAAAACCCGAACACCTGCACTTGCGACAGCGCGTCGGGCAGCGCGGTGCGCTTGTACCAGACCTGGCCGAAGGCAAAACACAGGTTGGCGCCCTGGATCAGCAAAAAGCCGGTCAGCACATCGCTGCCGATACCGGCGAAGCGAATCACTGCAGCGCCTGCGACGGCCAGGGCGGCGGCCAGCCACCAGGTCAGCGGTAGTGGTCGGCGCCCGAGAATGCGCTCGTCGATCAAGGTCACATACAGCGGCGTCAGTGTTGTAAAAAGCAGCAGCTCCGGCACACTCAGGTGGGCAAAAGCGTGAAACAGAAACAGGTACATCAGACCGATCTGCACCGCCCCGATACCCGCCAGCCGGACGGCCAGCCCCATGCCCGGTCGGGCGCGGGCCAGCAGCGGCGCAAACAGCAGCAGCGCCAGCAGCGTGCGGATAAAGACCGAAACGTAATCGTCCACCTGTCCGGACAGATAGACGCCGATCAGCGAAAAGCTGAACGCCCAGCCGAGGGTGACCAACCAGAGAAGCAGCATTGAAGAGGGGGCTTATGAAACGAGGGTCAAAAGCATAAACCGCTTCTGACCGGCCGGCATTGTTCCGGCCGAACTTGATTCAGTCCGGAGACAAGGTTTCGGCATGTGGCCCGGCACACATGAACCGATCCAGAAGATCCCGCTCTGCCTCGTTCAACATCTCGACCGGGAAAAGGTAACCGGCAAAAAAATGCTGATTGCCGAACAGCGAGACGATCGCGTAGCGATCTTCCGGCGGCAATTCCAGAATGTCGTCAACCCGGAAATCAGGCGAAGCGCCCTCGCGGAAACGCATGCTGGCGATCAGCCGTTCACGGGCCGGTTCGCTCAGGAGAAACAACGGCGATTCAACGTCGTTCCCGGCCTCTTGCAGATGCTCTTGCAGCGTTTCGGGCGAGGTCACCGGCGCCTGCTCATAAATGACGCGCAGCGCCGGCTGCCGGGTCGCACAGGTCTGTCGCGCAGCGGGCTGGTCGGCGTAGGCAAAACGCGCTTCGGTGACCTTCCCGGCATCAAGCAGGCCCAGCCCGGACAGCCTCTGGGCGAATTCAACCAGGCTCTCCGAACCGCCGGACCAACCCATTATCGTGGCAATCTCGCCGGATTGATCAGAAAAGACGAAACGCGGCGTCGCAAAGAACTCCAGTTCAGGCCAGTCGGCCTGATCGGCGACCAGGTGAATCGGCATATCCGGAAATTGCCCGTTCCATGCGGCCAGATTTTCCAGCGAGCCGGCACCCCAGGCACCCGCCAGCCAGAGTCCGTGTCTGGCGACCAGCGGAGACAGCAAATCATCCTGCCCCAGTGCTACGGCAGCACGCCGCACGAAACCACAGACGGTCGACGCCTCGACCACGAAACCGGTGCGCTCCGGCGGGACACTGACTTCCGTTACCTCACCCCCGCTGACCAGCCATACCCGGCGCTCCCCAGCTTCGGGCGCTGCCTCGAGACGATGCAACACCGGAATTTCCGGCAGCTCCGCTGCGGGGAACAAGCGCCTGACTTCGGCTGCCTGCTCAAGGTTGAGCTGCAGCATATGGAAATCGAACAACTGCCGGTAATGCTGTGGCCGGGCCAGCCCGCGTGCGCTGGCCTCGGTCAGCACGCGCTGGAAGCGTGCCACCACCCAATCCGGAGCACCGGGTCCGCGCATGGCGCTGTCGGCAGCGCGTAAACGCAGCCTGACATCGGCATCCTCAATCCCTGTCAGCCCGGTACCGTAGTCATCGTCGCTCCAAAGTTCGGCGAAGCGCTGGATCCGAAGATCGGCGGTTGCTGCAGGGTCCTGATCTTCTACCGGAGCGGTGAGCAAAGTGAATCGCTCGTCGTCCGTCAAGGCCTCCTCGGCTGGCGCAGCCGAAAACCCAAGGCTGAACATGCAGACCAACAGACCCATCAGAATGCGTCGAAACATCGAAGACCAACCCGTCGCTGCACCCGACTTGCAGCTTAGCGGACAGGCAGCCTTTGAATCAATCGGCCGGCTCGTCCACCTGCGCTGTTCGAAATTTTGGTGTTTTTCCTACAGGCCACCGCGAAAGACGCCTGCTGCGCGCGGAAAGGCGATTGCCTAGCCTTGGCAGTCAATCCAGCAGCTCGAAGGTCAAATCCGTGGGACTTGCCAGAATCCAGTCACGCGCCCAGGTCGGCATCGATGCGCCGGAAGTGGTGGCCGAAGTCCATTTGGGCCCCGGCCTGCCCGGCTTCAGCATTGTCGGCCTGCCGGAAACCGCGGTGCGCGAGAGCAAGGACCGGGTGCGCGCAGCGATGGACAACGCTGATTTCAAGCGTCCGCAGTGGAAAACCACCGTCTCGCTGGCTCCGGCCGATCTGCCCAAGGAAGGCGCGCGCTTTGATCTGCCGATTGCGCTGGGTGTGCTGGCCGCTTCCGGACAGATCAAGAACGGCGAACTGCAGCGCTGGGAGTTTCTCGGCGAGCTGGCGCTGGACGGCAGCCTGCGGCCGGTAAAGGGCTGTCTACCGGCCATTCTCAAGGCCCGCCAGGCTGGCCGGCGCCTGGTGCTGCCGGCCGCCAACGCCGAGGAAGCCAGCCTGGTCAGCGACGCCGAAGTCCTTCTGGCCGGGCACCTGACCGATGTGGTTGCCGCCTTGAACGGCCTGACCGAACTGGCACGGCCGGTGCCGCCCAACGACGACGACGCCGAGGCCGTGCTGGACCTGCACGACGTGGTCGGCCAGCACCGTGCCCGGCGCGCCCTAGAGATCTGCGCCGCCGGCGGCCACAACCTCTTGTTCATGGGACCTCCCGGCACCGGCAAGACCCTGCTCGCCTCACGCCTGCCCGGCATTCTGCCGCCGATGAGCGAGGACGAGGCGCTGGAAGCAGCAGCCGTGGCCTCGGTCGCCGGGCTGGGTCTGGAGCCCAGGCGCTGGCGCAAGCGCCGATTCCGCAATCCGCATCACACGGCTTCAGGCGTGGCGCTGGTGGGCGGCGGATCAAAGCCCCGCCCCGGCGAAATCTCACTGGCCCACGGCGGCGTGCTGTTTCTCGACGAGCTGCCCGAATTCAGCCGCCACGTGCTAGAGGTGCTGCGCGAGCCGCTGGAGTCGGGGCGCATACTGATCTCGCGCGCCGCGCTGCAGGCCGAATTCCCGGCGCGATTTCAGCTGATCGCGGCCATGAACCCCTGCCCCTGCGGCTACGCCGGCGATCCATCCGGCCGCTGCACCTGTACGCCCGACCAGATCGGTCGCTACCGCGATCGCATTTCCGGGCCGCTGCTGGATCGGATCGATCTGCACGTCGAAGTCCCGCGTCAGTCGCTCAATGGCCAGGCGCCGGGAGAATCGTCGTCCGCAGTGAGAATACGGGTCATGGCAGCACGCGAGCGTCAGGCCGCGCGGGGCATGATCAATGCCCGCCTCGACATGGCCGGCATCCGAGCTCATTGCACGCTGTCGCCGAAGCTGGCCCAGTTCATGGAGCGGGCCTGCGAACGGCTGGATCTGTCCGCCCGCGCTCATCACCGCATACTGCGTGTCGCCCGCACCATCGCCGATCTCGACGGCCTTGAGGATATCGATCTGAGTCACCTGAGCGAAGCCATCGGCTACCGTCAGCTGGACCGCGCCGTCAACCGAACTGGCCGCTGACATTCGCCTGCAAAACAGCAGACAAGCCAACGCAAGGCGGGTAGGATGAACGACTATGAGTTGGCTCGTCTTATCCCCGAAACACCTGACGCTAGGCCTGCTGCTGCTTTGTGCGGCAGGGTCGGTCGTCGCCTCTCCGGTCGTAACCGAAATCTCCGGCGTTGACGGAGCGCTTCGAGACAACGTCCGCTCTCATTTGTCGCTGGTTCAGGCCGAACAGCTGGAAACGGTCTCGGTCTGGCGTGTGCGCCAGATGGCCGAAAGTGCCCGTGGCGAGGTGCGTGAAGCACTCCGACCGTTCGGCTACTACCGGCCGCGGATCGACGTTCGACTGGAGGACCCGGCATCCGATGGCGAACCCTGGCGGGCGAGCATCAGGATCGAGCGCGGCAACCCCGTCACCATCAGTCGGGCCGATCTGCGCTTTGTCGGCGATGGCGAAGAAGACCCGGAGTTGCTGCAGTGGAAGGATGACTGGCCGCTGGCGGTTGGCAGCCAGCTCAACCATGCGACTTGGGAATCCTCGCTGCGCGGTCTGGTCGATCTGGCGGGCACCCGCGGCTACTTCGATCACGAGTTCCGTCGCCGCCGGGTGGTCGTCGATCCGGATCGCAGCGAGGCCGAGCTCGACGTGCATTTCGACACCGGCCAGCGCTACCGCTTCGGCGGTTACACCACCGAACCGCTGCCGTTCAGCACCCGGCTGCTCAATCGCCTGACCATCATCGAACCCGACGAGCCCTACACCCTGGAAAAGGTCGACGAACAGCGCGAAGTCATGGCGCGTTCCGGCCTGTTCGATCGCGTGGTCATTGAAGAGAAGCGCGATGCCGACACCGGCATTGTTGATCTGCACTACCGCCTCAATCCTCGCCCGCCCAACTCCTACCGCGCCACCCTGGGCTTTGGTACCGACACCGGGGCGCGTCTGCAGCTGGGCTGGATTCGCCACTATCTGTCCTCGCGCGGCAACCGGCTGGACACGGGTTTCGGTGTCCAGCAGCGCGACAGCGAGTACGTCCTGCGCACCGAATACCTGCACCCGCGCGGCAGTGACCCCGGCGACTTCCTGACCGCCAGTGCGGTGTTGAGGCGGCAGCAGGACAACTTCAGATTCAACGACGAGGACCGGCGCGAAGCCATTTTCGACTCCTACAGCGGCCGCCGCGAGCAGGTCGAGCTGCGCTTCGGGCGACTCGAAGAAAGGCTGTTCTGGCAGGATCGTTTCCAGGAGCTGGAAGAACGCATTTTTCTCGCCGCGCTCAACGAGTCATTCGACGCGTTCCGTGAAGCGCGCTTCAGCGAGGAAAACGAGGCGCTGCTGGCGGCCAACCCCGAGCTTGAGCCTTTCCTCAAGACCGAGACCAACACCCTCGCGCTGGGTGCCGAGTGGCTTTTGCCCAACATCGAAGGGACCGGATTTTTCACCGAGGGGCACGTCGTCGAAGCGCGACTGCTGGGCGCACACGAGTCGGTCGCCTCGGACGTCAGCTTCGCCCAGGCCTATCTGCGCGGCCGCTGGCACCGGATCTTTGGCGACCGACACAAACTGCTGGTGAGTGGCGAGATCGGCTACACCGACGCCAACGTGCAAACGCTCGATCTGAGCCTTGATGATCGTTTCCTGGAATTGTCGATCACCGAGTTGCCGGAGCTTTACCGCTTCAAGACCGGCGGTGACCGCACGGTGCGCGGCTACGGTTTTGAAACCCTGAGCACCAACCGCAACGGCGCCAACCACATCCTGACCGGTTCGCTGGAGTATGAATACCGGGTCGGAGAAAACTGGTCGCTGGGCGTGTTCTACGACGTCGGCAACGCCTTCAACGACTGGAGCGAGCGCAAGCTCAAGCGCGGCGTGGGCGCGGGCTTTCGCTGGTACACGCTGATCGGACCGATTCAGCTCGACGTGGCCCAGGCGCTGGATGACGTCGACCGCCCGTGGCGTGTGCACTTCACCATCGGAACCCGGCTGCTATGAAGAAGCTCCTGATCATTGTTGCAATCGTGCTGGTGGTGCTGGTCGGGCTGGCCACCTCCGGCTGGTGGTGGCTGACCGCCACCCACTCGGGCGCCCAGTTCCTGCTCAACCGGGCCGCCGGAGTGGTGCCTTCGTTGAGCTGGACCGAGCTGGACGGCAGCTTGCGCGGCGGTCTCACGCTGGACGGCCTGGAAATCGACGAGCCCGATCTGCGCGCATCAGTCGGGCGCACGGAACTGGCCGTGCGGATCCACCTGTTGCCCACGCCGCGCGTCGACGTGGGCTGGCTGCGAACTTTCGACGTCGAGGTTCATCTGGCCGAAGGCGAAGAGCCACCGATCGAGCCTGAGCCTTTCGCGCTGCCGGACCTGTCCAGCCCGATCGAGATCCGCGTGCAGGAACTGCTGGTCGAGGCGCTGGATCTGCACCTGCCGGACCCGGAAGCCGAGCCGATCCGCGTCGACCGCCTGAGCCTGGCGGCGGTTTATCACGACCGGCTGACGCTGGAATCGCTGGAACTGGCCATGCCGGATCTCGACGCCAGCCTGAGCGGGCACTGGGGCCTGTCGGAGCCGTTCGGCGGCGACCTGAACTTGCTCGCCGGCTATCGCATTCAGCCCGATCTGGAACAAGTGCTGGAAGCGCGCGTGGTCGGCGATCTGGACGCCC
>CAZUTZ010000070.1:0-10804 GCA_964623655.1 uncultured Wenzhouxiangella sp. | reverse complement strand
GGTTCAGGGTTCAGGGTTCAGGAAAAGCCAGATCGAGGCCCTCCTGAACCCTGAACCCTGAAACCTGAACCCTTCTCTCCAATCACCAAGCCCTAACCCCGCATCGCGGTAAACTACTCGACCACCCCGGAATCTCCCGCGGTCATCACTGTCTCAGGGCCCATGAACGCACCATCCGATCAAACGACAGCCGTGGAGCTGCGCGATATCACCGTTCGCCTCGGCGGACGGACGGTGCTTGAGAACTTGTCGCTCGACATCCCTCGAGGCAAAGTCACCGCGGTCATGGGTCCGAGCGGCGCGGGCAAAACCACGGTGCTGCGCCTGATCACCCGGCAGATTCGTCCGGACGCCGGTCGCGTGCAGGTCGGCGACATCGAGGTCAACCGGCTCAAGGGTCGGGCACTGGGGCGATTCCGCCGTAATCTCGGGGTTTTGCTGCAGAACGGCGCTTTGTTTACCGATCTGACCTGCTTTGACAATGTCGCCCTGCCGCTGCGCGAACACACCGACCTGCCCGAGACCCTGATTCATCGCCTGGTTCTGATCAAGCTGCAAAGCGTGGGCTTGCGGGGTGCGGCCGAGATGTATCCGCGCGAGCTGTCCGGCGGCATGAACCGCCGGGTCGCCATGGCCCGCGCCATGGCGCTGGATCCCGACATCATGCTCTACGACGAGCCCTTCGCCGGACTGGACCCGATTTCCCTGGGCGTTTCGCTGCGCCTGATCCGCGAAATCAACAAGGCCCAGGGAGCCACCAGCATCGTGATCACGCACGATGTCGATGAAGTCGCGCAACTGGCTGATTTCTGTCACATCATCGCCCATCGTCAGCTGATCGCCTCTGGCACGCCTGACCAACTGCAAAACAGCGATCACCCGCTGGTCCGGCAGTTCATGCGCGGCGAGCCCGACGGACCGGTCGCATTTCACTACCCGGCAGGCGACCTGGCCGAGCAGATGCTCAAGGAATCTTCCTGATGAGTTCGCCGATACGCCCGGACACCGGCGCGCTGGCGCCGGTTCGCAACATGGGCCGCGCGCTGGTCTTCCTGTTCAAGGCCATCCTGCGCATGCGTCTGACCCGGCTGCAGTTCGCCGAAACCCTGCGCCAGCTCTATTTTGCCGGCGTGCGTTCGCTGGTCATCATCGTCACCTGCGGCTTTTTTGTCGGCCTGGTGCTGACGCTGCAGTCCTACGACGCGCTGGCGCGTTTCGGTGCGGCCGACGCCACCAGCACCTTGCTGACGCTGTCCCTGTTCCGCGAGCTTGGCCCGGTGCTGACCGCCATCCTGTTTGCCGGTCGCGCCGGTACCTCGATCACCGCCGAAATCGGCCTGATGCGCGCCACCGAGCAGCTCGACGCCCTTGATCTGATGGCGATCGATCCGATGGAGCGCATCGTGCAGCCGCGCCTGATCGCCGGTCTGATTGCCGTGCCGGCGCTGGTGGTCGTGTTCAACGTCATGGCCCTGCTGGGCGGCGTGGTCTACGCGGTTTTGCTGATGGGCACCGATCCTTTGGTGTTCTGGGGCAATATTCAAAACACGGTGCAACTCGGACGAGACCTGGGCCACGGCATGGGCAAGTCCGTCATCTTCGGACTGGTGGCAAGCTGGCTGGCCGTCTATTTCGGCTGGACCGCCAAGCCGACCGGTGAAGGCGTGGCCCTGGCCACCACCCAGACCGTCATCGCCACGGCGATCGTGGTGCTGTTCCTGGACTTTGTGATGTCGGCCCTGATGCTTTAATTTCCGGACTTCATTGATATGAAATCATCTCACCAGATTGAATTAACCGCCGGCCTGTTCATGATCCTGGCCATTGCCGGGCTGATCTTTCTTGCAATGCAGGCCACTGATCGCGGCGCTGTTGCCGGCGGCACCTATGAGCTTATCGCCGAGTTCAGCAATGTCGGCGGCCTGCGGCCGCGGGCCACGGTCAGCCTTGGCGGGGTCAGAATCGGCCAGGTCGAGCGCATCGACCTCGATCCGATCAGCTTTGACGCCCGCGTGACAATGCGCATCTCCGAGCGCTATGACGAGCTGCCGGACGACACATCGGCGTCCATCGTCACGGCCGGCATCCTCGGTGACCAATACGTCAGCCTGGAGCCCGGCGGTTCGCCCGACTTCCTGGGTGACGGCGATCGTATTCTGCTCACCAATTCAGCGCTGGTCCTGGAGCAGCTGATCAGTCGCTTCATGTTCAACTCCGAAGGAGACAACTGATGACCCGTTTTCTGCTGGCAGGTCTGATCCTGCTCGTCTCTGTGCCCGTGCTGGCCGACAACGCCGAACCGGTCGAGATCATCCGTGAAACCACGGCCGAGCTGTATGCCCTGGTCGATGAGAACCGCAGCGAGTTCGAGGCGGACCAGCAATTGCTGCAGGAAGAATTGCGCGAGCGCCTGCTGCCGCGTCTCGATACGGTGCACTCGGCCCGCCTGGTGCTTGGCCGTCACGGCCGCGGCCTGGAGCGCGAACAGGTCGAAGCCTTTGCCGATGCCTTGTCGGAATTGCTGATGACCCGCTATGCCGACGGCCTGCTCGAATTCCGCAGCCGCGACCAGGTCGAAATCCTGCCGCTGGCCGGCAGCAACGACGAACGCGCCACGCGGGTGCGAACCCGAGTGCGGCTGGATTCCGGAACACGCGCCCAGGTCGACTACGTGTTGCGCAAGGCCGGCGATGAATGGCTGGTGTTCGACGTGATCATCGAAGGGGTTTCCTACGTCGCCACTTTCCGCAACCAGATCGGCGAGGAAATCCGCCGAAATGGTTTCGACGCCATGCTCTCGCGCCTGCAGGACGGAGAAATTGAAATCGAGGTCGAAGTGCCCGATGATGCAAGCTGACCGTGATGGGCGCCTGAGCCTGAGCGGTCGACTGGCCAGTGCCGAAGTCGCGAAGCTGTTTCGGGACAGCCAGAGCTGGCGGGAAAAAGGCTTGCCCGAAGTCATTGATCTGGCCGAAGTCACTTCCACCGACTCCAGCGCGCTGGCCCTGCTGCTGGAGTGGCGTAGCTGGGCCGAACAATCCGGAGCGACGATCAGGTTTGTCAATATTCCGCGCTCGCTGTGCATCCTGGCCTCACTGAGCCAGATCGAGGGCTTGCTGGGCTGGCGTACCATGGATTTCGAAAGCGAGGGAGAAACCGGCCAATGCTGTGGATGAAAAAATTCAGCCTGATCTGCGCGGCCCTCTTGCTCGCCGCGTGCGCGACGACAGCCGCCCCGCCGCCCGAGGAGCGCGATCCAGCCGACCCCTGGGAACCCTTCAATCGCCAGATTCACAGCTTCAACATGGCCGCCGACCGGGCCGTGCTCAGGCCGGTGGCCCGCGGCTACCGGCGTGTCACGCCGTCACCGGTTCGCACCGGCGTGCGCAATTTCTTCAACAATCTCCGCTCTCCGGTGGTCATCGTCAATCTGCTGCTGCAGGGCCGTCCGGGCGAGAGCCTGGAGCATTTCGAGCGTTTTTTCGTCAATTCGATATACGGCATCGGCGGCATTTTCAACATCGCGGACAAGGCCGACATGCCCGAGCACGAAGCCGATCTGGGCATGACGTTTGCCGCCTGGGGCTGGGATGAATCAAGATATCTCGTCATGCCCTTCATGGGGCCGTCGACCGTTCGCGACAGCACCGGCTTTGTTGGCGACAGCTTCGTCAACCCGGTGTGGGAACTGGCCATCCAGGAAGGCAGTTTCGGTCTGCTCGGTCTCAACATCATCCAGACCCGCGCCAGCCTGCTGCCGCTGGACGCGCAAATGGAGCAAGCCTTCGATGACTACATCTTCCTGCGCGACGGTTTCCTGCAGCGACGCCTGTTCCTGATCCAGGGCGAGGAAGCCGACCTCCCGGACTACGACATGTATCTGGACGACGAGGACTGGGAGGACTGGGACGATTGACTCAGCGCAGCGCCAGCGGTCTTGAACAGATCCTGCTGCGGCCCTTCGACCGCCTGTCCGCCACCCAGGCAGCCGTTGTCGGTCTGGGTGGCATCGTCATCACCGCAGCACTGGCCAGCCGGGCCGGCCTGCAGATGCGCGGCGTCCTGGACCTTCAGTTTGCTCCCGGAGGCAACTTCGCCCTGCTGCTGATACAAGGCCTGGTCAACTGGCTAAGCCTGGGCCTGGCCCTGTTGATCCTGGGCCGCTGGCTGAGCCCGCAGGGGTTTTCCATCGCGCGCTTGCTGGCCTGTCAGGCCGCGGCCCGCTGGCCGCTTTTGCTGTCGGCGGTGTATCTGAGCATTCCGGTGCTGGGTGGGCAAATCCGTGAACTGACCCAGCGCCTGATCCAGGCCATGCCCAGCGAACCCGGCCAGGTCATGGCCGATGCGCTCTACATGGGAGATGCGCTGATCCTGACCCTGCTCGGTGTTCCGCTGCTGGTTTTTCTGGTCTGGACTGTCTGGCTGATGTTTCACGGCTATCAATCGGCAACCGGCATCCGCGGGCCGCGCGCGGCTTTCAGTTTTGCCGGGGCCCTGGTCGTGGCCTATATGGTCAGCAAGACCCTGATGTTGGCTTTACCCTGAACAGGCTTGATGCGGCATCAAAATACCTGCAGTATTTGACGCTCGCCATTTGCGGCGCCTGTCCGCAGCGGCCCGCTCCCGTTGTTGCCGACCGAGCAACGCGGAGCGCCGGCAAAGATGCTATTGTGCACTGCATAATTCGAACAACGGACGACCATGCTCTACCAGTTCTACGAATTCCAGCGCTCGCTGATCAGCCCCTTCAGCATCTGGGCTGAAGCCCTGGCGCGCAGCTATTCAGCGCCCCACAGCGCGCTGTCGCGATTACCCGGCGCCGAGCGCCTCGCGGCGGGTTACGAGCTTTTCTACCGGCTGGGCAAGGAGTACACCAAGCCGGAATTCGGTATCAACAGCGTGAACGCACACGGCCATGAAGTGCCGGTCGTGCAGTTCCAGGAGCTGGGTCTGCCGTTTTGCAATTTGCTGCGCATGAAGCGCTTCACCGACGATCCGCAGACCATCTCCGACCTGCGTGGCGACCCCAAAGTCCTGATTGTCGCGCCATTGTCGGGACACCACGCCACGCTGCTGCGCGACACCGTGCAAACCATGCTGCAGGACCATCGGGTCTACATTACCGACTGGATCGACGCACGCATGGTCCCGGCCGAAGAGGGGCCCTTCCACCTGCACGACTACGTCCGCTACGTCGAAACCTTCATCCGCCACATCGGCGCAGAGGATCTGCACGTGATGGCGGTTTGCCAGCCGGTGGTGCCGGTGCTGGCGGCGATCTCGCTGATGGCCGCGCGCGGCGAGCAGACGCCGGCCAGCATGACTTTGATGGGCGGGCCGGTCGACGGTCGGGTCAGCGCCACCGGCGTCAATGACCTGGCCCAGAATCGTTCCATGCGCTGGTTCAGCACCAACCTGGTCCACCCGGTTCCCATGAACTACCCCGGCGCCGGGCGGCGCGTCTACCCGGGCTTCATGCAGCATGCCGGCTTCATGGCCATGAACCCTCGCCGCCACGTGACCTCGCACTGGGATTTCTACAAGCAGCTCATCGTCGGCGACCTCGAAGACGCCGAAGCCCATCGCAAGTTCTACGACGAATACAACGCGGTGCTCGACATGGCCGGCGAGTACTACCTTGATACCGTACGCGTGGTGTTCAAGGACTACCTGTTGCCCAAAGGCGAGTGGGTCATCGAAGATGAACCGGTCGACCCGAGCCGGATCACCGACACGCGGCTGTTGACCATCGAAGGCGAATACGACGATATTTCCGGCATCGGCCAGACCCGCGCCGCCCACGCCCTGTGCAGCGGCCTGTCCGAGGACGCCCGCGAACACTACGAAGTGCCCAAGGCAGGCCACTACGGCATCTTCAGCGGCCGCCGCTGGCGCACCCAGGTCTACCCTCAGGTACGCGACTTCATCCGCGGCCAAACGACGGGGCCTTAGAAGCGCATCACGCAGAGGCGCAGAGACGCGGAGCGCGCCGAGGAGTAACAACGTGATGGCTGGACTCATGTGCCAACAAGCACCGGTTCAAACCCTTCTTTCCTCTGCGAACCCTGCGCCTCTGCGTGAGGCGTCTTTAAAGGCGATGCGAAAGCTTCAGACAGACTCCGAGACCAGATGCTGGATGTTGAGCTGCGGGCTGACCCGTCCCTGCCAGCGGTTCAGCTCCAGCCGGTAGGTCACATGCAGCGTATCCGGCAGTTCGTCACGTAAAAGTCGCCCGGCGCGAAAAGCGATCGCGTCAATGGCCGAGCCGCCGGATTCCGGGCTCAGCCGCAGCTTGAGATGGGCCTCGCCGACCGTGCGACGCTCCTGCACCCGGAAACGCCCGTCGAACAGCGGCTCGGGCCAGGCCTGGCCCCATGGACCGCTTTTTTCCAGCGCCTCGGCCGTTAAGACATTCAATTCCTCCGGCGCCAGCGGCCCGTCGGTTTCGACCTGCTCGGTGCCGAACTCGTGCCGGGCCAGACAACGACCGAAGCCGGAGCGAAACGCCTCCAGCCGATCGCGTTTCAGGCTCAAGCCCGCCGCCCGCGCATGGCCCCCGAAGCGGTCGATCAGGCCCGGGCGGGCGGTATCGATGTCGACCAGCAGATCGCGCATGTGCAGACCGGCCGGGCTGCGGCCCGAGCCCTTGAGTTCATCACCGCCCGCCTCGGCCGGGGCAAAAGCGATGACCGGGCGCTGCAGGCGCTCCATCAGGCGTCCGGCGACCAGGCCGACCACGCCCTGGTGCCAGTCGGGATGGAACACGCACAGACCCTGCACCTCGCCGTCGATCTCGGCCATCAGCGCTTCAGCCTGCGCTTCGGCGTCTTGCTGCATGTCGGCCTGGATGGCCCGGCGCTGAGCGTTGAGCTGGTCCAGCTCCATGGCCAGCACCCGTGCCGTTCTCTCCGAGTCGGCCAGCAGGCAGCGAATGCCGACGCTCATGTCTTCCAGCCGCCCGGCCGCATTCAGGCGCGGGCCGGCAGCAAAGCCCAGATCGGCGGCCTGGATATGGTTCAGGTTGCGCCCGGCCACCTCCAGCAGCGCGCGTACGCCGTGGCTGCAGCGCCCGGCGCGCATGCGCGCCAGGCCCTGATAGACCAGACGGCGATTGTTCTCGTCCAGCGGCACCAGATCGGCTACCGTGCCCAGGGCGACCAGATCCAGCCACTGATCCAGGCGCGGCTCCGGGCGCCGCCGAAACCAGTCCAGGGCGCGCAACCGGGCTCGCACGGCCAGCGCCGTGTAAAACATCACGCCGACCCCGGCCAGCGCCCTTGAGCCGAAGGTTTCACCGGCCAGGTTGGGGTTGACGATGGCTTCGGCCGCGGGCAGTTCCGGACCGGGGAGATGATGGTCGGTCACCACCACCTGCATGCCGCGCCGCCGGGCGGCGTCGACGCCGGCCATCGAGCTCACGCCCTGATCCACGGTCAGCAGCAGCTGCGGCACGGGCGGCTCGATTTCGGCCACCAGCCTGGTACTCAGCCCGTATCCGTGACGAAACCGGTCAGGCACCAGCCAGCGTACCTGGCGGGCGCCCAGGCTGGTCAGGGCGCGCACCGCCAGTGCCGTTCCGGTCGCCCCGTCAGCGTCGAAATCGCCGACCACCAGAATCGATTCGCCACGCATGATGGCGCGAGCCAGAAGATCGGCCGCACGATCCAGTCCGCTCAGGGTCGGCGGCAGCAGGGACTTGAGCGAATAATCCGGCGGTTCGGTCTGCCCGCGCGCGGCCAGCACCCGGGCCACCACCGGATGCAGTCCGGGCAACTCGACCGCCGCCATGTTGCGGCGCCGAATGGCCACCGAGCGGATCATGCCGACGGGCTACGGCGCCAGAATTGCCACGCCCGGCCGGGCGTGATCCGATAGACCTGCTGGCGGCCGGCCAATTCCAGCGCATCGATCCGACCGGCCCGCAAACGCCGCCACAGCGGCTTCAGCCACTCGGCCAGTGCTTTCAGGTTGTCTTCGGCGGTCAGGGTCGGCTCCGGCGTCCAGGTGACCAGGCTGGCATCGGCCACCCGGGCCGGCGCATCAATCGGATCGTGGCTCAGATCAAGCCAGTCGGCCAGGCTGAGGTCGGCTGGGTCCGGCGACGACAGGTGGCTGACCCGGGGCTCGATGCCGGCGCGCGGCGGCAGTTGGCCGGGACCCCAGAACCACAGGCCGCCCACTTCGCTTTGATCCCGATACTGGTGCAGGATGACCTGGGCTTCGCTCAGCAGACGACGCCAAAACCGGGCATCTGGGCCTTCCGGCAGCGCATGGTCCAGGCTTTGCCCGGCCAGCGCTCGCGGCGGCTGGAAAACACAGTCCGGCAGGGCCTGAAGGCGCAGGTAACCGCGCTCCGGGCCGGCCAGTTCGAAGCCCAGATCGTCCTCGGCGAAAAGCCGGCTGAGCTCGGGCAGCGCCGGGTGGTCCAACGCCAGCTGCGCACCGGGCTGAATCCAGACCGCATTCAGATCCGGCACCAGACGCACCGGGTCGGCGCGCATCCAGATGCCCTCTCCGGCCTCGTCCGGCGCATCATGCAGGCGGGAAATCGCTGCCGCCGGCAGCGCCCGGCCGGTCAGCAACTCGGCCACCGCCGCGGCCTGATCGACGGGGCGGACGCTGGCCCGCGCCAGGAGGGATGCCATCAGCCCTGGCGTGGACTGCGACTCTTTGAGCAAGGCCCCGAGCTCGGGAACGAAGACGACAATCACGCAGCTTTACTCAGGCTGCGCGTAGCTCACCTCGACGATCTCGAATACGCGCAAACCCTTGGGCGCCTCGAATTCGACCACATCGCCTTCTTCCTTGCCGATCAGCGCCCGTGCCAGCGGCGCGCTGATGGCCAGGCGGCGTTCATTGACGTCGGCTTCCAGATCGCCCACGATCTGCCAGGTCACTTCCTCGGCGTCGTCGACTTCTTCCAGCAACGTCACGGTCGCGCCGAACACCACCTTGGTGCCGGCATTGACGGCGCCCACATCGATCACCCGGGCGTTGCCCAGCGCATTCTCCAGTTCCTGGATGCGGCCCTCGATAAAGCCCTGCTGCTCGCGCGCGGCGTGATATTCCGCGTTTTCCTTCAGGTCGCCGTGCGCACGGGCTTCGGCAATCGCCTCGATGACCGCGGGGCGGTCTTTTTTCTTGAGGCGTTCCAGTTCGCGCTTGAGGCGATCTGCGCCCGTTCGCGTGATCGGAATCTGGCTCATGCGCCCTCCTTGCTGGCGTAGAGTTCGGCGAGCGAGTGCACGCCGCGTTCGTTCCAGTAATCCAGCGCGCGCAGGGTCGCGCGGGCGCCGGCGATGGTGGTCGAATAATTCACTTTTTGCTGCAGGGCGGATCGGCGGATCGAGAACGAGTCGGCGATCGCCTGCCGGCCTTCGGTGGTGTTGACAATGTAGTCGATTTCGCCGTTTTTGATCAGGTCGACGATATGCGGCCGCCCCTGCATCACCTTATTGACATAGTCGCACTCGACCCCGTTTTCAACCAGGAACTTCCAGGTCCCCTCGGTGGCGACCAGCGTGAAACCGCGCTCGAGAAGCTCGCGCGCGACCGGCAGCAGGCGGTCCTTGTCGGCGTCGCGCACGCTTAAAAAAGCCTGACCGGAGGCTGCTGCGTTGATCTCGACAGCTTGTTGAGCGCGAGCGACGGCATGGCCAAAGGAATACCCCACGCCCATGGCTTCGCCGGTGGAGCGCATTTCCGGTCCCAGAATGGGATCGACGCCCTGGAACTTGATGAACGGGTATTTCGGCTCCTTGATGGAATAAAACGGGCTGCTGAGATCGTCGGTGATGCCCTGTTTGGCAAGCGATTCGCCGACCATGCAGCAGGCCGCCACGCGCGCGAGCGGCACGCCGGTGGCCTTGGCCACGAAAGGAACCGTACGCGAAGCGCGCGGATTGACTTCCAGGACATAGAGCTGATCGCCCTGCAGGGCAAACTGCACGTTCATCAAGCCGACCACATCCAGCGCCATGGCCATCTGCCGGCTCTGCTCGGCAATTTCGGCGATGGCCGATTCCGTCAGCGAAAACGGCGGCAGGCTGCAGGATGAATCGCCGGAGTGCACGCCGGCTTCTTCGATGTGCTCCATGATCCCGCCGATAATGACCCGCTCGCCGTCGCAGACCGCATCGACGTCGATCTCGATGGCGTGATCGAGAAAGCGATCCAGCAGCACCGGCGAGTCGTTGGATACCTTCACCGCCTCGCGCATGTAGCGGGCCAGCTCGTCCTCGCCCTGGACCACGTCCATCGCCCGCCCGCCGAGCACGTAGGACGGCCGCACCACCAGCGGATAGCCGATCTCGCGCGCCAGCACGATGGCGTCCTCGGCCGTGCGCGCGGTCCGGTTCGGCGGCTGCTTCAGACCCAGCTCGTTGAGCCGCTTCTGGAACCGCTCGCGGTCTTCGGCCAGGTCGATTGCGTCGGGCGTGGTGCCGACGATGGGCGCGCCGGCCGCTTCCAGGTCACGCGCCAGCTTCAGCGGCGTCTGGCCGCCGAACTGAATGATGATGCCCTCAGGTTTTTCGGTCTCGACAATGGAAAGCACGTCTTCCAGGGTCAGCGGCTCGAAGTACAGCCGGTCCGAGGTGTCGTAGTCGGTCGAGACCGTTTCCGGGTTGCAGTTGACCATGATGGTCTCGAAGCCGAGATCGCGCATGGCGAGTGCTGCATGCACGCAGCAGTAGTCGAACTCGATGCCCTGACCAATCCGGTTCGGTCCGCCGCCCAGCACCATGATCTTGCGCTTGTCCGAGGGATCGGCCTCGCCACCCTCGCCCCAGGTCGAGTAGAGGTA
>CAZUTZ010000069.1:0-10820 GCA_964623655.1 uncultured Wenzhouxiangella sp. | reverse complement strand
GGAACTCCGACTACACCCGCCTGCCGGAGACCATGCACCTGTACTACCTGCGCAACATGTATCTGGAAAACCGTCTGGTCCAGCGCGGCGGCATCCAGATGGACGGCGTGCCCATCGACCTGCGCACGGTCAATCTGCCGGTCTACATCCAGTCCAGCCGCGACGACCACATCGCGCCGTATCCGTCCGTCTACAAGGCCACCCAGCTCTTTTCGGGCCCGACCACTTTCATGCTGGCCGGCTCCGGCCATATCGCCGGCGTGATCAACCCGCCCGCGGCCAACAAATACGGCTACTGGACCAACGACGCCCTGCCGCCCGAACCGGAAGAATGGATCGAGGGTGCCGAATACCACCAGGGCTCGTGGTGGCCGCATTGGAACGACTGGCTGAAAGCCAAATCCGGCAAACGCATCCCGGCGCGCGAGCCCGGCGACGGCGAACTGCCGGTGATCGAGGCCGCACCCGGGAGTTACGTCAAGGCCTGACTCCTGGCCCATCGGCCCCCGGTCGGGGCCGCCATGTCCCCGACCCGTGCGGTTGTCAGGGGCTTGCCAGCCCCTGAATCAATACCCTGAAGGCGACCACGTCGCGACCTTTGACCGGGCGCAGCCATTCGCCCGGTCGCCGGAAACGACCGATCAGCCGTCCCATGCGCCCAAACTCCGGGCCGGCCGGTGTGGCATCCATTCTTTCCCGCCAGATCCCGACCAGGCGTCGAATCAGCTCAACCCGGTCGCCGGTCTCGGTAATGCCCCGATGATGGGCAAGAGAAAAAGCCGCCAGCAGCAGATCCAGCGCCTGTCGCTGGGCCAGCGGCATGATGCCTTCGAGGTCTTCCTCGAAATCGATTCGATAAACGCGCCCGTCAAGATGGGTCAGGTTGCGCAGCTGCGAAGCGCCGTGCCAAAAGCCTTCTGCGTGGAAAGCCGCCAGGTCTGCCGCCACGGTTTCGATCAGGGCCAGTCTTTCGCCCTGGTCCAGCGGGGTCAGCAACCCGTCGATGGTTTGACCGACATCCTGCATGATCAGCAGGCATCCGCGATGCAGGCGAACGGCGGGAACCGCCTGTCCCGAGGCCTGCAGGCTCCTCAGACGCGAGGCTTCATGGGCCAGGCGCTGGCGGTGGGTCCGCCTCAGTACGGACCGATCCGCGCGGTGGCCGAGAAAGACGCGAATCAGCAGGCCAACCAGCGTGGCCCGGATCCGGCCGTAGGGCCGCCCGTCGCCGTCGGCCACCTTGGCAATCAGATGCTCCTGATCGATGCGCAGCGCATGGATGCCGGGTGGAAATATTCGCCCGTCGGCGAGTGAGCGCTCAAAGGCGGACCAGTCGGCAAAGGTCTCGGGCAATGACCAGCTCCCGGAAACGCTCAGCCAGCCGGGGTTTCCCGCCGCCAGGGCGCGGCAGCATCATTGCTTGAGTCGAATATCCCCACGGTTCGCGAGTGCCTGAGCGTTGAATTCTTCGATATCTTAGCGCTGACCTGGCGCCTGTGCATTCTTATTCGGAGGGTCCACGGGCCGGCACCGAGTTTTGCCCGGTTACACTGGCCGAGGCGCCAATCGCGGCTTGCATGAATTGAAAAAGACGCTTTCAGGCTCGGTACTGTTGATTGCTCTGGCTGCGCTTGGTGCGACCGTAGCCTGGGCGATCAGCCAGCGCATGGGCATCTTTTTTGTCTTCGACACCATGCCGCTGCTGGCCATCCTGACCGGCGCCGCGCTGGGCGCGCTGCTGGGCTGGTGTCTGCAACTCAGCGAGCGCGTGGTCGCGCTGGAGCGCCAAATGCGCTCCATCCGGGATCAGCGGGAAGCTCAAACCGTCGCAACGCGCTCCGCGACTCCGCCTGCGGCAGCATCGGTCTCGAGCGAGTCACCACCGGCACGGCCAGCCCCGGCTGAAGACCTGGGTTCCACCGGCGCTTTTCGTCCTGCCGCTCGGACCGCCAGGGGTCAGCCGCGGCCGCGCAGCTGGAGCCTGCCGGCCTGGCTTTTTGCCGGCAATTTGCCGGTACGGATCGGCGTGCTGGTGCTGCTGGTGGGCGTGGCCGCACTGCTGCGCTATTTCACCGAGCAGGGCTGGCTGCGTCTGTCGATAGAAATGCGCCTGGCCGCGGTCGCCCTGGCCGGTCTGGGCGGCCTGGTCTTCGGCTGGCGCCAGCGCTTCAGGCGCCGGGCTTTTGCGCTGGCGATTCAGGGCGGCGCTATCGGCGTGATTCTGTTGACGCTGTTTGCAGCAGATCGTCTGTACGGCGTGCTCCCGCCGGCGCTGACGTTTGCCGTGACGGTCGCCCTGGTGTTCGGGATCGGCGCGCTGGCCGCCCTGCAGCGCGCCAAGTGGCTGGCGGTGTTCGGCATGCTGGCCGGCTTCGCCGCGCCGTTTGTCATCGGCGACGGGCAGGCCGGACCGGGGCCGCTGTTTGCCTGGTTTGCGATTCTGAACCTGGGCGTATTCGGCCTGGCCTGGCGGCAGAACTGGCCGTTGCTGAATCGCATCGGCTTCGGCTTTACCTTCGTGCTGGCCACGCTATGGGGCGTGCTGGCCTGGTCGCCCCGGTATGACCTGCTGGCGCTGAATTATCTGACGCTGTTTTTCCTGCTCTACTTTTTGATTCCGATCCTGGAAGCACGACGGGCGGGCGCTGAAGCCAAAGTCGATGCCGTACTGGTCTTCGGCCTGCCGCTGGTTGCACTACCGCTGTATGGGCTGATCGTCGAGGGCGATCGCGCCGCGCTGGCCCTCTACACCATCGCTGGTGCCGTGATTTACCTGATCAGCGCCACGCTGCTCATTCGCCGCCTGCACCAACCGGCTCTTGGCCGGGCGCACGCCGTGCTGGCCATTGCCCTGGCCACGGTCGCCGTGCCGCTGACGGTGAGCGAATACACGGTCATCCTGATCTGGGCGCTGCAGGGCGGCGCGCTGGTCTGGTACGGCTGTCGGCAGGCTTCGCGCTGGACGCGCTGGTCCGGCCTGCTGCTCCAGGGTGCGGCCGCCGGGCTCTGGCTGCTGCTCTACCTGCTCGCTCAGGTCAGGGGCGGCTGGCTGGTGTTCAACGCCGACTTCTACGGCGGCGTGGCGCTGGCCGTGGCCGGCGTGGTCAGTGCACTGGCCTATCAGCGCGCCGGGGCAGGGCCGGTGCGCGTGGGTTTACTGACCGCCTGGGCTGTTGTCTTCTGGCTGCTCAATGGGTCGCATCAAATCAGCGTCTGGCTGAGTGGCTTCGACCAGGCGACTCTGGGCGTGGCGTTCCTGGCGCTCAGCGCCGTCATCGTCGCCGAGCTGCATCGCCGCGCGCACCTGTTCGGTGCGGGTGTGGCGGCCACGGTAGTCATGCTGCTGGCGCTTTTGAGCGTGTCGGAGCAGTTCGCCTTTGCCGCGCCATTGTCCGGCTGGGGCAGCCTGGCCTGGCTGGCGCTCGCCCTGGCGGCTTTCCACGTCGATCGCGGCCTGAGATTTGTTCCGGCTGCGCGGGATCCGGCACACTACCGGCGCGTGCGGCTGTGGCAGGCGCTGGCCGCCCATGCGGCGGTGGTCTTTGCCGTTTCGGCCAGCCTCGTCTACGTGGTTGAAATCAATCTACGAATGGGTGATGCCTGGGTGTGGCTGCTGGGTGCCGCGCCGTTGCTTTTGCTGACGGCCTGGTTGCTCAAGCGCGATGATGCGCCGCTATGCCATCGCTCTCTGGCGGCCGAAGACCAGCGGCTGTTGCTGGCTGGCAGTTTGCTGGCGCTGGCTGTTGGCCTGGTGAATTCAGTATTCGCAGCGGGTGCCGCGGACCCCTTGCCCTGGGTTCCGGTGCTCAATCCGTTGGAATTGGGCCAGCTGCTGAGTCTGCTGCTTGCGGTTTCGGCTGTCCGCGCCGGGCGTTTGCACGATGTGTCCTTCGCGCCGCTGCTGATCGCCGGCCTGGCCCTGCTGACCCTCAGCGCCATGGCGCTGCGCGCCGTTCACCATCTGGCCGATGTGGCCTGGGACTTAACCGTTCTGCTCGATGATGCGCGGGCACAGGCCGCGCTGACGGTGGTGTGGACGGTGCTGGGCACCGTTGCCTGGTTGTGGGGCTCGCGCCGTCGTCAATATCCGGTTTGGCTGTCGGGAGCGATTTTGCTGGCTGTTGCGCTGATCAAGCTTCTGGTCGTGGACCGGACCTATCTGTCCACGGTGGCCGGTATTCTGTCTTTCCTGGCCTTTGGCGTGCTGGCGATCGCGATCGGGTTTTTCGCGCCCGCCCCGCCGCGTGCCGGTCGCGATACGGAGATGACGCGATGAACATCCGGCTGTTTTTCGCCGCGCTGGCGGCGCTGGGTTCGCTGGCAGCACCGGCCGCCGATCCGGAGCGTTTTGTCTGGCGCTTTGATGTGCTCGAGTCCCCGACCGGTCCGGTATCGCGCCTGGCTCTGGAACCCGCGCAGATGGCCGAGCTGTATCGCGATGATGCGCGCGACTGGCAGCTGGTTGATGCCCAGGGCCGGACGGTGCCGGCGGCCTTGCTGCCGGCCGAGGCTTTACTTGAATCCCGACTCGAGACCACGGAACTCGAGTTCGAGCAGTCACTGATTGACGATATCGAGACCGATTCGTCGCCGCTGACGCTGGACATCGAGCGCGGCGATACCCGCGTGTTGATCCAGGGCCCGGACCGCCCGCGCCAGCCGGAGGATGGCCGTTTGATCTTCGAGGCCCTGATCGCCGCGCCCGCCTCGGTAAAGCCCGCAGCCGGGCGCTGGCTGGCGCTTGAGATGCAGGCCGATCAGCGCGTGCGGCTCGACTGCCGCTTCGGCGATGCCGACGCCAAGCATGCCGGCATCGACCGGTTCGGTTTTCAGGAACTCGGTGATGCCCGCCCGCGCCGCTACCGGGGTCGCGAGTCGGTGGCTGAAGTGCCGAGCGCCTGGTATGTCAGTTGCTATGCCGGTCAGGTGGTTCAGGGTTTGAGGCTGGTGCGTGCCAGTCTGGCCGAAGAGCGCCGCGTCGACCATCGCCGCTCAGCGGTGATTCGACCCGCTGAAGTCCGCCTGCAGGGCGACGGCAGTCGGGTCGAATTCGATCTGCCGGGTCCGTTCAAGGTCAAGGCGCTGGGTGTGAGCAGCCGGGAGTCCGGATTGTTCAGTCAGCTTCGCGTGCAGTCGCGAAGCAGCGCCGATCAACCCTGGCGCGACCGCGCCCGTTTGACCTTGAGCACCCTGAACGACGATATCGAAGCTACCACCGGCCTGGCCGAGCCGGTGCGCGAGCGGCAGTGGCGGCTGCTGGCCACACCGCCGCTGCGCCAAGCCCCCGACATCGAAATTCATGCGCACACGGATGAAATCGCTTTCCTGGCCCAGGGAGAGGGTCCCTGGCGTTTGCTGATCGGCAGCCGCGAACCTGGCGATGAGCGCATGCCGTCTGATGTGCTGGACGATCTGATTTCCAGTCAGGGCCCAGCCTGGCATTGGCCGCAAGTCAGCCTGGGTGAGCGCCGGCAGGCCGGCGGCCCGGCCGCGCTGGAAGTCCCGCCCGATCCCATCCCCTGGCAGCGCTATATGCTGTGGGCGGTGCTGGTCGCGGCCTGTTTGCTGGTTCTGGGCCTGGCGGTGCGGCTTTTGCGTGGTAGCTGAGCTTGCCGTCTAGCTTTCCTGGAGACGCCAACGCACGCTGCCGCCGGCCCGCAAGGGTATCCCCGGTTCCCCGCCAAAGTCCACCTGCTCCGGCACTGCGTCATCCTCGCGAACCAGCGTGATCCGGTCTGAATTTCTCGGCAGTCGGTAAAAGTCCGGACCGTAATGGCTGGCAAAGGCCTCCAGACGATCCAGCGCACCGGCGTCTTCGAACACTTCGGCATAAAAAGCCATGGCCTGCCGGGCCGAATAAATGCCGGCGCAGCCGCAGTCGGACTCCTTGGCCGACTTCGGGTGCGGGGCTGAATCCGTGCCCAGAAAGAATTTTGGACTGCCGCTGGTGGCGACTTCGACGAGCGCCCGGCGGTGCTGCTCGCGCTTGATCAGCGGCAGGCAGTAGTGGTGCGGCCGCAGGCCGCCGTCGAACAGGGCGTTGCGGTTCAGCAGCAGATGGTGCGGCGTGATGGTTGCGGCCAGGTTGGCAGGGCCTTCGCGCACGAAATCGGCCGAGTTCCTGGTGGTGATGTGCTCGAGCACCATCGGCAACTCGGGAAATGCCTCGACCAGCCGCGTCAGATGCCGCTCGATAAACACCGCCTCGCGGTCGAACACATCAATCTCCGAATCGGTCACCTCGCCGTGCATCAGCAAGGGCAGACGCACGTCCTGCATTGCTTCCAGCACCGGCCACACCCGGTCGATCACTCGTACCCCGCTGGCCGCGTTGGTGGTCGCCCCGGCCGGGTAATACTTCACCGCATAGACATGCTGGCAGTCGGCCGCGCGGTGGATTTCGTCCGGCGTGGTCTGCTCGGTCAGATACAGCGTCATCAAAGGCTGAAAACTCACGCCCCGGGGGATCGCGGCCAGAATGCGCTCACGATAAGCCAGCGCCTGATCCACCGTGGCCACTGGAGGTTTCAGGTTGGGCATGATGATGGCGCGGCCAAACTGGCGTGCGGTGTCGGGCACCACGCTGTTGAGCATCGCGCCGTCGCGCACGTGCAGGTGCCAGTCGTCGGGGCGGGTCAGGGTCAAGGTTTGCAAAGACTGCGGCTCCAGAAAATCCTTATCAGCCAGTCTAGCAGGGCGGTTGCTGTCAAAACCTCCCGGGCGCAGGGTTGAGCGCTGATGGATGCCATGACACCACTCGAAAGTGGACAGTTTTTGACCGACATTGACGATCTCGACCGGCAGCAAACGGTTACTGCAGGCGCCGAAACGGCGTCAACTCCCTGTTTCTTCTGGATAGGAAGGGCTCTGGCATGACGATTGCATATCCTTAGGTAAAAACGAACTCGTCCACTGGCACCGCAGGCATTCGAAATGGTCGTGGAATTCAAACAGTCCAACACAAGCCAAAGCAGTCTCTCGGAGCTGGTGCATCGAATGCTCAGCGACGTCCGGCTTGGCATTGTGACCTTGTACGGACTGTGCGTGACCGTGTTGATCACGCCGTTCGGCATTTTCCGTCTGAGCGTCGGCGATATCGCCATCGGCCTGGTCGACCTCGGCATCGTCGGCGTGTTTCTCAGTCTCATATTTCTGGCGTGGAAGTCGGGCAAGGTGCAACTCGCGGCCGACCTGACCGCTGTCGCTGCAACCGGCGCGGTCATCGCCGTGGTCCTGATTTTGGGGCTCAGCTATATCTGGACCTTCAGCACCCTGGTGGGCAGCTTCCTGATGGCGCGTCTGCGCGTGGCAGTCATGACCAGCTTTGTGCTCGTGATCAGCCTGGGCCTGCATCCGGCGGTCTTCGATACGGCCACCGATCGCGCAACCTACCTGACCGTCTCAGCACTGGTCAGTCTGTTAAGTCTGATTTTCGCAGCCCGCCTCAACCATCGACACGTCTTGCTTCGCGACATGTTGTCGACCGATTCGCTGACCGGCGCTTTCAATCGTCGGGGCTTGGACTACGATCTTCCGGTCTTTTGCCAGAACGATCAAGCGGATCACTGCCTGGTGATGATGGACATAGACAACTTCAAATGCCTCAACGACCTCTCCGGCCACGATGCGGGCGACCAGGTGTTGATCAGCCTCGCTCAGATCGTCGGAAGACAAACACGGCAGGGTGACCGGTTCTATCGGTACGGCGGCGAAGAGTTCGTTCTCCTGCTCTCCGATACCCCCAAAGCTGGTGCGGAAATCACCACCAGCAAGCTCCAGAACACGCTGCGTCAGCAGCTTCGCGGACCCGGCGGAGTCGTCACCATCTCCATGGGCGTGGCCCAACGCCGGCCCGGCGAGTCACCGGGCGATTGGCTCAAAAGAGCCGACGAGGCCTTGTTGGCCGCCAAGCGAAGCGGGAAAGACCGAATCGTTTTTGCCGATTAGATCTGCCGAGCCCCTTGCCCGGATTCGCGACAACCCGGCAACAGCTGACCGAAACCCGGGTCAAAGTGCGGAATAGTTGTTGAAAATCCGGCAACCCGACGCGGATAGTTTCTATACTGATCACCGTAATGGGGCGGATGCGTGTCGGGAATTCATTCCCGCGTCGGGGTAACCCGAATGGCTGTTTGGGATGGCAGGAAAAATGAAAATGATCAACTGGATCAGCGTTCGCCGGGCGCTGGCGATATTGGTGTTGCTGGCATTGACTGCCTGCGCGGGACCGAGAGCCATCCAGACCAGTCCCGATGACCCGGACAATCTTCCGGAACACTACGGCCTGGTCGCCTTCAAGGTCATTTCGAATACCGATCGGCTGGCCCCTTCGCTGCAAAACTGGACCGGCGCGTTTGCCGTCGATCTTCAGGATATGGAAAAGCGTTATTTCCTCGCCGCAGGCGGCAATGGCCTCAACTCCAGCCGGGTGTTCGTCGGCGCCATGCCGCCGGGAGAATACGGCATCTTTCTGCTGCAGAGCTTTTTGAGACACGGCGATGGGAGCACCTGGCTGAATGCGCCCGTCCCACGCGCCCTGGGCAATTTCCGGGTCGAAGAGGGTCGCCTGACCAGCCTGGGCAGCATGGTCTACCAGCCGCTGGGCCAGATCGGTGAAGGTCGTGAACAGACCAACCTGTATGTGATCGCGCGCTTCGACGACGACGAGCCGCTGGAAGATTTCGTCGCCGAAGCCTTTCCGCAGGCCTGGGAAGGGATTCGGATCGACTTGATCCTTGGCTGGGAGCCTGATGAGCACGATGTGGAGCGCCAGGTCATGGCCGACCGCCTGCGTCGTTTCGCGCGCGGTATCGAACCGCACCGACTGCCTGACCGGCAGGCGATTCTGACCGCACCCATGGGTCAGATTCTGGTGCGCGAATACGCCGGCTCCTGGCGGCGAATTGATACCGGTCAGAACCGGCATATTGCTACCGTGATTGCGCATGGCGATGGATACCTCGCCGGTGGCGAGCGCGGCCTGGTGATGCAAGCGCCCAGTCTGGACGGACCATGGGAACCGGTGCCCGGTCCCAGTACCCAGGAAAACGTGTTCTGGCTGCATTCTGATCCAGTCGCCGGCGTGGTGGCGCTGGCCCAGGAAGGACGCCAGGTGCAGCTGTATTCGGTCAGTCCCGATTTTTCAAGCTGGCGCAATGTGGTCACCTTCGAAAATCAGCCAGGTCGGGCCTACGCGGGTTCCGGCCTCTCCCATGGTGCCCGGATGAGCGACGGTCGCCTGGCGATCTTCGGTGATCACCAGCGCGTTGTTTACGACCCGCTTAGCGGCGAGGTCGAGCGCCACGAAGGTCGCGACCTTTACCAGTTTGCCCAGCAGGACGGCACACTCGTCGCTATACCGGGTCACTGGTGGACTGGCTACGGGAATCCGGAATTCAGTCGCGACTATGGTGCGAGCTGGAGCAGTGTCCAGCCAATCCGAAAGCAAGAGAGTTGGCCGCGCCTGAGACTGCCGGTCGTATTGCCTGACAATGATTTTGCCGTACTGGCCCATCAGGCCTATCAGGACCCGCAGTCCCGCCGTCGCCGCCGTGAGTCAGAGCTGCGCCTGCGAGTCGGCGCCGACGATCAAATCCGCCATTGGGGCGGCCAGCTGCCAGAGGGCTGTGATCGTCTGGTGCCAGCCCTCTCCGGACCGGATGAACTTTTCGTCAGCTGCCAGGACGGCCGCGTGCTCTTGAGCACCGACGGCGGCAAAAGCTGGACTGTCGACCTGGATACCACCATGGACGAAGACGATGCGCCGGAGATGCTGCAGCAGCGGCAGACGACCTAGCCGGTAACCGGCTTTCCCGGGCGCACAACAAATCGCTGAACGACTTTCGGCGGGTGACCGGCTTCGATCTCGGAGTGCAAGACACCGCCATTGAGCTCGATGATTCGCGCTGAAGCGACATTCGACTTGTAGCTGGGGATTTGAAGCTCATCGATCCCCCGCTTCCCGGCTTAGCCAATCGTTAGCCGCATCAATTCCGCACCCAGACCCTGACAGCACAGAGTCGGACGAACCCCGAGGCCGACATGCCCACCACACCGGGCAATCCCAGCGCTCAGCCTGTGTCTGAGGTTGGAAACGCCCGACAGCCAAACTGAATAACCCTTATGCCTTCACACCGTTTGCGAAGAGTCTCATCGTTTCATGACTCGGCAGGTTGGACCGGTACCCCACAAGGCCGATAACAAGTTCGTCAGATTCAATGTAGCTTTAAGCGAGTGGCCAGTAGTGCGCGGAACTCATGATGGCCCGATCACTGCTTGCAGCCGATCAACAAGAGGCCGAATATACGCCTGCAACGACTCCAACCTCATGAATCGGTCAGTCTTGGGTTGCGGGAGGAGTCCATATACATTGTTAGCTGCGGCAATGGGCGGTAGAATCTCCATAGTAGCTACTTCGGGAAACCCCCATGACCGCTGAGCCCCTGCAGCGCCTACGCTCTGAAATTCTGGCCCTCTCAGAGGCTGAACGGGCTGAATTGGCCCATGACCTTATCCAAAGCCTGGATGCGCCCCGGGACAATGGGGTTGAAGATGCCTGGGAGCGCGAAATTTCCCGGCGAATCGGTGAGATCGATGCTGGACAGGCTGACCTAGTTGAACGGACAGAGTTTCGGAAACGGATTCGCGCCAAGCTGGAACGGCGATAAAATTGAAAGTACGAATTCTTCGTCAGGCTGCTGACGAAGCTGAAGCGGCGGCATCTTGGTATGAGCAAGAACGTACGGGCCTTGGGGCTGAGTTTTTTGGCTCGTCAGCAAAATCTGTGGGTAAATTCCGGCTCAGGTAGAGCGCCAAGGCCA
>CAZUTZ010000068.1:0-10832 GCA_964623655.1 uncultured Wenzhouxiangella sp. | reverse complement strand
CGATGCTGCGATGCGACTCGCTCATCACCCGCGCCATGGTTCGACGGGTACCGCGGATCGGCTCCCATTCCCCGCTGGGTTCGGAGCCGGCTTCAGCGGCCGCTGCGGAACGTGGCGAAGGCGATGGCGACGGGGCGGGCGTTGACGGCTGCGGCGGCGGTTCGGGCCGCGTCTCGGCGCGCTCGATCGGCGCCGCCGCACCCAGCGGCGCGCTGCCGTCGGCGGCGGCCTGACGCACATCGGCGGCCGTGACCACGCCGTCGGCACCGCTGGGTCGGACTTGACGGATGTCGACTTTCAGTTTTCTGGCCAGGGCCCGAACGGCCGGGGTGACCTTGATACCACCGATGTCGGAAGCCTGCTCGCGCAGCACCACGTTGCCGGCCTGTACATTGCCCACCACGGTGCCGCTGTCGTCGCGATCGCTGTCCGCGGTCGGCTCGGATTCAGGCGCCTCGGCGGTCTGATCCTGCCCGGGCGGCGGGGCATCGGTTTGCTGCGCGGCTTCGCCGGATTCGGCAGCGGACGAATGCTCGCCGCTGGCCGCCGCGGCAGGACTTTCTTCGGTCTCTTCGCCCTCCAGCGCAAACTCGGCCAGCGGCGCGCCGGTCTGGATCACGTCTCCCGACTGACCGTGGAATTTGACCACGCGACCGGTAAACGGGCTCGGCACCTCGACCACGGCCTTGGCCGTTTCCATGGACACCAGCGGCTGATCCAGCTTGACTTCGTCGCCCTCGTTGACCAGCCATTCGACGATCTCGGCGTCGGGCAGACCTTCACCCAGGTCGGGCAGTTTGAAAACACTCATGAGACCTCCAGTACCTGATCGACGGCGTCAAGAATGCGCTTGACGCTGGGCATGTACTTCATTTCGTTGCGGTAGAGCGGCATCACCGTATCGTAGCCGCAGACCCGCTTGACCGGCGCCAGCAGATGCCAGATGCCGGAATCGGCCAGGCCGGCGGCAATCTCGCCGGCCACGCCGCAGTGACGCGGCGCTTCCTGGATGATGACGCAGCGACCGGTGCGTTCGACTGATTCAATGATGGTGTCCATGTCCAGCGGGCTGACCGTGGCGACATCAATCACTTCGGCCGAGACGTCGCGTTTGGCCAGTTCTTCGGCCGCCTGCAGCGTCTCCTTGACCATGGCGCCCCAGGTCACCAGGGTGATGTCGCTGCCGTCGCGCAGGGTGTAGCAGACATCCATCGGCAGTTCTTCGCCGTCGTCGATGACTTCTTCCTTCTGCCAGCGATAGATGCGCTTGGGCTCCATGAAGATGACCGGATCCGGATCGCGAATCGCGGCCAGCAGCAAGCCGTAGGCGCGCGAGGGCGAGGAAGGCACGACCACGCGGACACCGGGCATGTGGGCAAACAGCGCCTCCGGGCTTTCGGAGTGGTGCTCGGGCGCGTGGATTCCGCCGCCGGTGGGAAAGCGCAGCACCATGGGGCAGGACAGCCGTCCGCGGGTGCGGTTGCGCATGCGCCCGGCATGGCACATGATCTGGTCGATCATCGGCATGGTGAAACCGCAGAACTGGGCTTCGGCGACCGGCTTCATGCCCTGGGCGGACATGCCGACGCTCATGCCGGCGATCATGACTTCGGCCAGCGGGGTGTCGAGCACGCGCTCATCGCCGAAGCGCTGCTGCAGGCCTGCGGTGGCGCGAAACACGCCGCCGTTGACGCCGACATCTTCGCCCAGCACCACTACAGAAGGGTCTTCCTCCATGGCGCGAGCCAGGGCCAGGGTCACGCCTTCGATCAGGGTAATCTCGGCCATCAGTGATGCCCTCCGTCTTCCGGAAAGCGCTCGGCATAGGCGCGCTGTTCGACCAGGTCGTGGGGCAATTCGGCAAACATGTAGTCGAACATGGCGGTGACCGGCTGCGGATCGTTGGTCACCTTGTCCAGGTAATCATCGGCGGCTTGCTGCACGGTAGCGGTGCATTCTTCCTGCAGCGCCTGTTCGCGTTCTTCGTCCCATTGGCCCTGGTCGATGAGATACAGGCGCAGGCGTTCAAGTGGTTCGTTGCGCCAGGCCTCTTCGACTTCGTCATTGGGGCGGTAGCGGCGGGCGTCGTCGGCGGTGGTGTGGTCGCTCAAGCGATAGGTGATCATCTCGATGACAAAGCTGCCGTGACCTTCACGGGCTGCTTCGACGGCCTTCTCCATCGCCCACAGGCAGGCGATCAGGTCATTACCGTCGACCTGGATGCTGGGCAGGCCCCCGGCAATGCCTTTCTGAGCCAGGGTTGTGGCCGAATTCTGCTTGGTGCGCGGCACCGAAATCGCCCACTGATTGTTGACAATGACCAGCACCATCGGCAATTTCCAGGCGCTGCCGGCGTTGATGGCTTCGAGAAAGTCGCCTTTCGATGAGCCGCCATCACCGACGATCGACACCGCCACGCGTTTTTCGCCGCGCAGCTTGTAGGCCAGCGCCGCGCCGGCGGCATGCAGGCACTGCGTGGCAATCGGCACGCTCCAGGCGAAATCGTGCGGGGCTTTGGCGTAGTCGTTGCCGCGCTCATCGCCGCCCCAGTACAGGAGCACGTCGGTCAATTCCACGCCGCGGCAGAACTGCACGCCATACTCGCGGTACATGGGCGCAAAACAGTCTTCCGGCTGCATGGCCGAGCCCACGGCCACATGCGCTGCCTCGTGGCCCAGGCACGAAGCATAAGTGCCGAGCTTGCCGGTGCGCTGCAGGGCCACGGCTTTTTTGTCAAAGACGCGAGTCAACACCATCTGGCGATAGAGCTTGATCAAGCGTTCGAAATCGTGGGCGACGGCCGGAACTTGTTCGCTGTCGACCAGTTTGCCGTCGGGTCCCAGGAACTGGAAATAATCGACCTTGAAGGCGGCGACTGTTCGCGCCATGTGGCACCTCTTTATCTTGGCTGATTCTGGTTGGGAAACGCCGGCGCCCCGAATGTCGCCGGAAGGTGAAAGTATAACGTCGGCAGGAGACCTGAGGTTACACTCGCGCTGAGGCCACAACCACGGGGAGTCCGTGAGCGACAACAGCAACGAGCGCAAACTCGAGCCCGAAATCCGCACCGATCTGCGCGATCGGCTGGATTACCGGGGTTATCTTGCGCTGGATCGCATCCTGTCGGCCCAGTTCCCGCTGAGTGAGCCGGCGCACCACGACGAGCTGCTGTTCATCATTCAGCATCAGACCTCTGAGCTGTGGTTCAAGCTCATCATTCACGAGCTCAAAGCCGCCATGCGGCACCTGGCCGCCGATGACCCCGCGCCATGTATGAAGATTCTGGCGCGAGTCAAGCAGGTTCAGCAGCAGCTGTTCTCGCAGTGGGCGGTGCTGGAGACGCTCACCCCGAGCGAATACGTGCAGTTTCGTGACTGTCTGGGTGATGCCTCGGGTTTTCAGTCCTTCCAGTACCGGATGGTCGAATTTCTGCTCGGCAACAAGAACGGCGCCGTTGTGCCGCTGTTCGATCACGATCCGACCGCCCGGCAAGATCTCGAGTTCGCGCTGGGCCAACCCTCCCTGTACGACGAGTTTCTGCGTTTTCTGGGCCGGTCCGGACATCCCGTTCCGCCTGAGCATCTGGACCGGGACTGGCGCCGCGCCCATCGCCGCAATCCGGAGCTGGTGCCCGTGTTTGTCAGCATCTATCGCGAGCCGGAGCGGTACTGGACGGAATACGCCTTGTGCGAACGGCTGGTCGATGTCGAAGAATCCTTCCAGCTCTGGCGGTTCCGGCACCTGAAAACGGTCGAGCGCATCATCGGCTTCAAACGCGGCACCGGCGGATCCAGCGGGGTGCGCTTTCTCGAGCAGGCCCTGGAGCTGACCTTTTTCCCTGAACTGCTGGACGTTCGAACCCGGCTCTGATCAGATGCGACGCGCTGTCGCGCTGTGCCATAATCGGGCGCTCCAGACCAACAACAAACGGGGTAGGATCATGAAGCGATTGACCATGCTGGCCGCTGGCCTGCTGGCGGCTTCCGTGGGCGCGCAGACTGTCGAAGTGCCGCGCCTGCAAAACGAAGTCAATGTGTTCACCGATGCCAACGGCATCCCCACGATCGTCGGCGAGACCGAGACCGACGTGTCATTCGTGCAGGGTTTCCTGCACGCCCGCGACCGCTTTTTCCAGATGGACTTTCTGCGGCGTGTCGCCTCCGGCACGCTGGGTGAGCTGGTCGGTGAGCCGGCGCTGGCCAACGATATCCAGATTCGCACGCTGGGCTTGCGCCGCGCCGCCTGGGCCTCCTTCGGCGAGCTGGGCCCGGCCGAGGCCGGCTGGCTGAAGTCCTATGCCGACGGCGTCAATCATTTTTTGCAGAACAATCCGCTGCCGCCGGAATACGGTGCGCTGGAGTTGACGCAGGCAGAAGCGTGGACGCCGGTCGACTCGCTGGCGATTGGCAAGCTGCTGGCTTTTCAGCTGTCTTTTGACCAGAGCCTCTCGGCCATCGACAACACCGTCCGGCTCGGGACCTACCAGGCCGTCGGTGAGGCGGTCGGATTCGACGGCACGGCGCTGTTCCTGCAGGATCTCAACCTCACGATTCCGGTCGACGGCAGGGTCTCGATTCCCGACTGGTTTGACCGCATCGGCATCGTCGTACCTGACGCCGAGGCTGGTGCAAGCGAATTGAAAAACATCGGGGTGGAGGGCCAGCAGGCCGATTCGGACCTGCAGCGCGTGGCCGCGCTGGACGCCGACTTCGGCATGGCCGATTCCGTCGCCCGGATCGAACCGCAGCTGGTCGAGCTGGGGCAGCGCTTTCTGAACCGCAGCGAGGATCTGCCGTTTCTCGGCCGGAACATGGATCTGGGCAGCAACTGGTGGGCGGTCTCCGGCGAGCACACCGAGTCCGGGTTTCCGCTGTTTGCCAATGACCCGCATCTGGCCCTGAGCATTCCACCGATCTTCATGAACGAGAATCTGGTGATCCGAGATGAAGAGGTTGCGGTCAGCGGCGTCGTCTTCCCGGGTACGCCGGTGGTGGCTCAGGCCTGCACTTCGTTTTTGTGCTGGGGTTCAACGGTCAATCGGCTGGACGTGACCGACGTATTCCAGGATCCGATCCTGGTCAACAATTTCGGTTTGCCCACGCACACCGTCCACAACGGGGTGCCGGAGCCGATTTTGTATGTGTTCCAGTCCTACTTCCTGAACAACCCCGGCAGCGGTGAAGACGATGACGTGGCGCGCGCCAACGTCGGGTTCGATGCCGGCGGCATCACCTTCGTCGTGCCGCGTCGCAATAATGGACCGATCCTGGAGCTGATGGACAGCTCGGCCTTGACGGTGCAGTACACCGGCTGGGGCCCGACCTTCGAGCTTTCCGCTTTCCGTGCCTTCGCCCGCGCAACCAGCCTGGACGAGTTCGAGCTGGGTCTGCGCGACTTCGCCTTTGGCTCGCAGAACTTCCTTTATGCCGATGTCGAAGGCAATATCGCATACTTCATCGGCGGCGAAATGCCGCTCCGGGCTGACCTGCAGAACCAGCTCACTGCCGATGGCGGCCGTCCGCCCTGGTTCATCCGCGACGGCAGCGGTGCCCTCAATCACGAGTGGCTGCTCGATCCCGACCCCCAGCCGGGCCAGGCCACGCCATATCAATTGATTCCCCGCGATGAGATGCCGCAGGTGGTCAATCCGCCCTGGGGTTACATCGCCAACGCCAACAATGATCCGGTCGGCACCACGCTGGACGGCAATCCATTAAGCCAGCTCCGGCCCGGCGGCAACGGCATCTACTATCTCAATACCAACTATTCGGACCTGCGTCAGGGCCGGGTCGACCGCGAGCTTCAGGATCTGGTCGATCGCGGCAACGTCACCATCGACGACATGAAGGCCCTGCAGGCCAACAGCAATCTGCTCGACGCTGAATTGCTGCTGCCGTTTCTGCTGCAGGCGTTTGAAAACGCCGCCGCCGAAGGCGCACCGGCCGAGTTGGCCGGCTACGCCAGCAACGAGCGGGTGCAGGAAGCGATCAGCCGTCTGGCCGCCTGGGACTTTTCCACGCCCACCGGCCTGGCCGGCGGTTTTGATCCGGGCGGCGACCCCGGCGGCGCGTCTGAGCCGACGCCTGAGCAGATCGCCAACAGCGTAGCGGCGACGATCTACAGCGTGTGGCGCGGCAACGCGATCCGCTCGACCATCGACCATGCCCTGATCAATGCCGGTCTGGGTGAGGCGCTGCCGGGCGGCAAGCTGGCCTGGCGTTCGCTGGTCAATCAGCTGCGCCTGTTCCCGATCTCGCAAGGCATCGGGGCTTCCGGTCTGGACTTCTTCAGTCTGGCCGGAGATGAGTTGAGCAATCCGGCCGATCGCCGCGACTATGCGCTGCTGACGGCGCTGGTTCTCAGCCTGAGCGAGTTGGAGGGACCAACCTACGAAGCCGCATTCGACGGCTCTTCGGACATGGACGACTACCGCTGGGGCAAGCTGCACCGCGTGGTCTTTGACCATCCGCTCGATACCCAGCCGTTCAATATCCCGAGCGCCGGTGGTTTTGCCGACGTGTCCGATGACCTGCTCGGTATCGCTCGCGCCGGCGGTTTCGAGGCGGTCGACGCGTCCAGCCACAACGCCCGCGCCAGCGGAGTCGATGGTTTCACCTTCAGCGCCGGTGCAGCACGGCGCAACGTGGCGGTGCTTGCACCTGAAGGGCCCGAGGCCGAGGAAATCGTGCCGGGCGGCCGCAGCGGGGTTTTCCTGAGCCCGCTCTATGCCAATCAGCTCAGGCTGTGGCTGGTCAACGATTATCTGCCGTTGAGCATTGGCGAAGACCAGGCCGGACAGACGGCCGTGGACGTCACCACTTTCCGCCGGCCTTAGTCGCTGTGGGACCCTCGACCGCCGCCGGCGGTCGAGGATTTGCCGCTTATCCTTGCGCCCGCTTTTTGGCGGGCGCTTTTGTGTCAGTCATTCAGGCCGAAAGCGGCGGCGTTCTTGAAACACTCATGGCGCGGAGCCATTACTGTAGTCTGCGCCCATCACGGCACTCGATTTTCCATGCTAGATCTGCTTTCGCATTTTGCCCTTGCCCATACCCAGGTCACCCGACTGACTGCGGACCTGAAGGATATTGTCAAGCCGGACCAGACTTTTCGCGCCAAGGTCGAGCTCAAGCTCACCCCGCGCGAAATTCCGCCGGACCAGGGGGTCAATCAATACCAGGTCACGGCGCGCATGATCTGCCGCGGCAGTCGGGAATGCGATGATCCCGGCCAGATCCTGTTTGAAATCGAGCTGATCATGCAGACCGTTTATCGGCAGTTTCAAGGTGAGCCAATCAGTTTCGAGGCATTTTCTTCCTCGCACGCCAGCCTGACTCGCCAGCTTTATCCGCTGATCCACCATCAGCTCCAACCTGTGTTCAAGCAGTTCGGGCTCGACCAGGTCAAGCTGCCCTACGATCTGGTCAAGACGCAGGAAGGTGCCGCCGAGACCCGTCAACTGCATTGAGGTTCCTTAACCGCAGAGTCGGTTGCTCCCCGATTGACCGGGTACTGCCCGCGTGAAAGAATCCGGGGCTGGATCGTCCAAAAAATAATAAAGGATCGCCTTTGAGCACCGACCGCAAAGAACCGATTGCCAAGGTCGATACGGCTTGGCTGCGCATGGAGCAGCCCACCAACCTGATGATGATCACCGGCGTGATCGAACTGGCCGAGCCGGTGGATTTCGAGCACTATCGGCGAATCGTAGCCAATCGTTTCCTGGCGTTTCCGCGTTTTCGCCAGAAAGCGGTGGATCACCCGCGCGGCTACTGGTGGGAAGAGGACGCCCAGTTCGAGATCAGCAGCCACATTCGCCGCACCGCGCTGCCCGGCAAGGCCGACAAGGCCGAACTCGAAGAACTGGTTTCCGAACTGGCCTCCACACCGCTGGATCAGACCAAGCCGCTGTGGCAATTCCACTTCGTTGAAAATTACGTCGGGGGGCCGGTTGTCATCAGCCGGATTCATCACTGTTACGCCGACGGAATCGCGCTGGTTCAGGTGATGCTCTCACTCACCGAAGTCAGCGCCGAGGCCTCCAATCGCCTGATCGAGCAGGAGACCTGGAAGAAAAAACGGGCCGCCGAGTCCAACATCTTCAACCGCTTGACGGCGCCTGCGCGGCAGGGTGCCGGCATGCTGCAAAACGTCAGCCACAAGGTCCTCGATCAGGCCGTCGAGCTGGTACAGGAACCGCACAAGGCAGCCAACTACGTCTGTGGCGCCGGTGAGATCATGTCCGAGTTGGCCACCGCGTTGATGCTCAACGACGATCCGCCGTCTCGTTTCAAGGGCGAGCTGGGTGTGCGCAAGCAGGTGTCGTGGGGTCGGCCGCTACCGCTGGAAGAGGTCAAGGCGGTCGGCCACGCGCTGGGGGCCACGGTCAATGACGTGTTGATTTCGGTCATGACCGGCGCTCTTCATCGCTATCTGGTCGACCGCGGTGATGATCCAGGCTCCCTGTCCATGCGCGCCACCGTTCCGGTCAATCTCCGGCCGCTGGAGCACGCGCGTGATCTGGGTAACCACTTCGGCCTGGTTTTCCTGGAGTTGCCGATCAGCGAGGGCAACCCGCTGGCCCGTCTCTACCGGGTTGCCGAACTCATGGGGCGCCTCAAGCAATCCAAGCAGGCAATGATGTCGCTGGGCCTGCTGGCGCTGTTGGGCATGGGTCCGGCGACACTGCAGCGGCCGGCCCTGGAGTTGTTCAGCCGCAAGGCCAGCACGGTGCTGACCAACGTGCCCGGTCCGCAGCACTCGCTCTACCTCGCCGGCGTACCGATTCGCGAGATGATGTTCTGGGTGCCCCAGACCGGCTCGATCGGCATGGGGATCAGCATCATCAGCTACAACGGCCAGGTCTACTGCGGTCTGATCACGGACAACAAGCTGGTTCCGGACCCGCAGACGGTGATGGAGCTCTTTGTCGATGAATTCGACAACCTATTGCATTTGACCATGCTGATCGGCCCGCAGCCGGGACGGGTGGATGCGGAGACGCTTTATGCCGTGCACGAGTGGATACAAACCGACGTGGGCGGCTTGGGCGAGCTTGGATTGAATTAAAGGGTTCAGGGTTCAGGTCGATTTTTTCCTGAACCCGGAAACCTGAGCCCTGAAACCTATCCCTCCAGGTAATCCTGCGCGAACTGCTGATCCAGGCGCTGCATCGCATCATGCGGGAGCAGCGCCGCAGCTTTTTCATAAGCGCTGTTGGATTCATTGAGACGTTTGTCGCCGTGCAGCAGATACAGCGCGTTGCCGTATTCCAGATGCGCGATGGGCGCGTCCGGGGTCAAGTCAAGCGCCTTGCGGCAATCCTCCAGCCCGCGCTCGGCGCTGGCGCCGTAGGTCATGCGTCCGATCATCTTGCCGACCTTGTCGATGATTTCGGCGTGGTACAGACCGGAGGCGGTCCAGGCTTCGGCATGCTCAGGCGCCAGCTCCAGTGCTCGATCCAGCGATTGGCGGATCTTGCCGGCAACGCCTTCGGCCAGCGCCTTGGTCACTGAAATGCTCTGGCTGTAGCGGCCGAGCAGGAAAGCGCGGAAATAGTGCGCGTTGGCATCGTCCGGCCAGCGCTTGACGGCGTCTTCGGCGCGTTTGACCCCTGCCTGGTAGATCTCGACTTTGGTCGCCTCGCCGTCTTCCAGGTAGTCGGCGTAGATGCCGCTGGCCTTGTTGGCGACGGCGTGGGCAATCAGTCCAATCGACTCCGCGTCACTGACAGCCTTGCCAAAGCGCCCGGCGTGATAGTCGCGCCAGGCCTGCTGCAAGGCCTTGGCGGTAGCGGCAGGATCGGCGCAATCGGGGTCCAGGTCGGTCACCCGGCGCTCGTCCGGGAAGGGTTCCTGATCACCTCGATGAAGTTCGGTCCAGGCTTTCTTCAGCTTGGCCCCGGCGTATTCGAAATCGTCGTTCGGATGGGGAAAGTCGGCCCAGTGACGGGTGTCCATGATTAGTGTGACTGCTCTAGAACCGGTCCTTATAGTAATCAACAAAGGCGCTGACAAGTTAGCGCGTTACGCAACACAACGAACCTGAAGGAGATGGAACTCATGGCCAAGAAAGTTGCCAAGAAAAAAACCGCCAAGAAGAAAGTGACCCGAGCGGCCGACAGTCGCAAGAACGTCGCCAATCAGGCGCAGGATTATGCACAGGAAATCTGGCTGGCGGGCCTGGGTGCCTTCTCACTGGCGCAGCAGGAAAGCAGCAAGTTTTTCAAGCAGGGCTCAAAAAGCATCGACGATGCGGCCAGCAAGTTTGTCGGAGAGTCGAGCAAGCTGTTTGATCGCCTGGTCGAAGAAGGCACCAAGCTGGAAAGCAAGGGCCGCAAGATGGCGACCGACGCTGTCGGTGAAGTGCGCGGTGACGTAGAAAGTCGCGTCGAAGGCGTCCGCAAGAGCGCTCAGACCAACTGGGACAAGCTGGAAAAAGTGTTCGAGCAGCGGGTGGCCCGTGCGCTGAGTCGCCTGGGTGTGCCGACCTCGGAAGAAATCCGCGAGCTGAGTGACCGAGTGGCTGAGCTGAACAAGCGCGTGACCAATCTGGCCAAGCAGCAGCAGGCGAATCAGCCCGCTGCCGCGAAGACAACCAAGAAAACGGCAGCCAAAAAGGCGCCGGAGCAGCCGGCTGGAGAAGCGCCGAAAGCGGATTGAGGTCAACAACGACTACCCCGAAGCAGTCCGGGCTTCCCTCGGCCCGATCAAGACTGCGACTTTTAGCCCGGCCCCGTGCCGGGCTTTTTTTATTCTGATTACGTAGCAAACTCAGCCCCTGGGCAGAGGGCCTTGCGTTTCAGGCCCTTGAGGTGCAGCCGAAGCGCGCAGGGC
>CAZUTZ010000067.1:0-10963 GCA_964623655.1 uncultured Wenzhouxiangella sp. | reverse complement strand
GCCTGCTCAGGCCTTCGAGCCGAGGCCGCATCAGCCTGAAATCCGACGATCCGCGCCAGCCACCGGCGATCCGCGCCAACTACTTGAGCGAACCCGAAGACCTGGAAATGATGCTCGAGTGCGTTCGCCTGTCCCGCGAAGTGCTCGAGCAGCCGGCCTTCAAGCCCTTCCGCGGTCATGAAATCTATCCCGGTCACGACGTCAGCGGCCGTGACGGGCTGATTGATTTCATCCGCAGCAAGGCCGAATCCATCTACCATCCGGTCGGCACCTGCCGCATGGGCAGCGACCCGGAGTCCGTGGTTGATCCCGAGCTGAAAGTACGCGGCGTCGAGGGCCTGCGCGTGATCGACGCCTCGATCATGCCGACACTGGTCGGCGGCAACACCAACGCGCCGACGGTCATGATCGCCGAGAAAGCTTCGGATCTGATCCTCGGAAAAATACGCTCGCGGCCGCGCGAAGCCGAAGTCAAAGCTGAAGCGGCCTGACCGAGTTCCTGACGGTCGATGCCCTGAGCGCTCCGGAGCGATTCCATGGAATGCGCAGTTTCTCTCGACGAAACCTCCCGCAACCTGCTGATGCTGATCGCCTGGCTGCCCAGCCTGCTGGCCGCAGCCACCGTCTTTCTCCTGTCCTTGCGCAGCCGACGCGTGACCGCAGGCGTCCGGCGCACCCTGCTCGCACTATTGGCGGGATTCCTCACCCTGTTCGGGACGTGGATCGGTTTGATGCTGGTCGGGGGCCATGTGGTTTGTTGACGGCCACCAACGACGATCGTCCGCAGGGTGACCGTGCAACCGTTGATCGTTAGAATTTCGCTGGCACTCGGTCTGATGCTGCTGATCGCAGGCGCTATTCTCGCCTTCGGTCCGGCAGCCTCGGCGGTCGGCCTTTTGTTGATGCTGTGCAGCCTGCCCCCGTTTTTCCTCGCCGTGTTCATCCACCTGCTGGGCGGGTCCCGGTCGGCAGACCAAAGCTCGGGCCATACACGCGATGAACCCTGATCAATCCTGCCGGCCCAATTCCCGCTGTCCGATGCGACGCTCTCGATTGTCGACATCAGCGCGCGGCAGTTTCTGATGAATCCTTTCTTCGCCACCGCACCGCGCGGCCTGGAGGAGTTGCTGGCCGGCGAACTCAAAGCTCTGGGGCTGGACGGTGTGCGCGTCAGGCGTGGCGGCGTGGCCTTCGCCGGGGCGCTCCGGTCCGCCTACCGGGCCTGCCTGTGGTCTCGACTGGCCAATCGAATTCTGCTGCCCCTCGCCCGATTCAGCGCCGAGGACGATCAGGCTTTGTACGACGGCGTCCAGAACGTCGACTGGTCGGCGCATCTGGGGCCGGAACATACTCTGGCCGTGGATTTCACTGCCGTACGTGCCCGCATCAGTCACAGCCGTTTTGCTGAACAACGCGTGAAGGACGCCGTGGTCGACCAGATCCGTACCGCCACCGGCGCCCGGCCCTCGGTCGATACCGAGCATCCCGATCTGCGCATCAACGTCCATATGCTGGCCGACGCCGTCACCGTGGCGATCGACCTTTCCGGCGACAGCCTGCACCGGCGCGGCTACCGGCGCGAGGGCCGCATCGCGCCGCTGAAGGAAAACCTGGCCGCGGCCATGCTGATTCGCGCCGACTGGCCGGAACTGGCGGCGCGGGGCGGGGACTTCGTCGATCCCATGTGCGGCTCGGGCACCCTGCTGATCGAGGCGGCCTGGATGGCCGGCGATTCGGCCCCTGGCCTGCTGCGCACCCGCTTTGGCTTTCATGGCTGGCGCGGGCATGACGATATGGCGTGGAAGTCGCTGCTCGACGAAGCGCTGGGACGGCAGGAGCGCGGCCTGGAAAACATCCCCGAGCTGGTCGGCTACGACCATGACGACCAGGCCGTGGCGGCAACCATCGATCACCTGCGCCGCGCCGGTCTGGGTGAGCGGGTGCGAGTCGAGCAGCGCGAAATCGGCCAGGCTCGACCACCGGCAACCCGCCGCCAAGGCCTGGTTGCGACCAATCCGCCCTACGGCGAGCGCCTGGGCGAGAGCCACGAGCTGATTCCGCTCTACCTGCGCCTGGGCCAGACTCTGAAAACGCATTTCGGCGGCTGGCGCGCCATCGTGCTCAACGGTGCCGGCGGCCGGATCGGGCTCAAGCCCGAGAAAAGCTGGCAGCTCTACAACGGCCCGATCGAATGCCGGCTGGAGCGCTTCGAGATTGCCGAAGACGCGGATTCGAAAGGACATGAACCGGCTGAAGACCTGGTCAACCGCCTGCGGAAAAACCAGCGCCAGCTGAAAAAATGGCTTTCCAGAGAAGACATCCACTGCTACCGCGTCTACGACGCCGATATCCCGGAATACGCCCTGGCCGTCGACGTCTACGACACGACCGACAGCCGCTGGCTGCACGTGCAGGAATACGCCGCCCCGACCAGCATCGACCCGGGCAAGGCCCAGAACCGACTGCGCGCGGCCTTGAGCGTTTTGCCGGAAACCCTCGAGACTGACCCGGCCCGGATGGTGTTCAAGGTGCGCCGGCGCCAGCGCGGGGAGCGCCAGTATGAACGCTTCAGCGAACAGGGGCAGTTCCTGGAAGTGCGCGAAGGCCCGTGCCGGTTACTGGTGAACCTCACCGATTATCTCGATACCGGCTTGTTTCTGGACCACCGCCCGGTGAGGCGCTGGATCGGCGAGAACGCGGCGGGCAAGCATTTCCTCAACCTGTTCTGCTACACCGGAGCGGCCACCTTGCATGCCGGCCTGGGCCAAGCGGCGAGCACCACCAGCGTGGACCTGTCGAAGACTTACCTGGACTGGCTCAAGCGCAACCTGAATCTCAACCAGCTCAACAGCCCGATCCATCGGCTGATCCACGCCGACTGCCACGCCTGGCTGTCTCAATGCCGCGAACGCTTTGATCTGATCTTTCTCGACCCGCCGAGCTTTTCCAACTCCAAGCGCATGGACTCAGACCTCGACGTCCAGCGCGACCATGCCGAGCTGATCCGCGCAGCCGCGCGACTGCTGAATCCGGAAGGCCTGCTGATCTTCTCCACCAACCGCCGCGGCTTCAAACTCGATCCGGCGCTGGCGACCGAATTCGCGATCAAAGACCGTACCGCCTGGTCCATCCCGAAAGACTTTCAGCGTAGTCAACGCATCCATTCATGCTGGTTTATCCACCAGGCTTAGCACTTCATCAAAGCGCCATAAAAAGCCGCTTCAAGTGACACTTGTCACGCCCGATCGATGGCGGCTGGCACTAGGTGAGCGGACCCTCGCGCGGAACAATGAGCAACAGTTCACCGCAGAAGGGTTTCCCATGGAACACGCAATCACCGCCTCGGGCCTGACGCATCGATACGGCAGCCAGGTCGCGCTGAAGGACGTGGACCTGACCTGCGAACCCGGCCAGCTGGTGGCGCTGCCGGGCCCGAACGGCGCGGGCAAGACCACGCTGGTCAAATTGCTTTTGGGGGTGTTTGTGCGGCAGCAGGGCTGGCTTTGACTTTTTGAGGGACCAGGGACCGGGGACCAGGTGCTGGGGATTTGGTCGCCTGACCGACGCCCTTGGTTCTGAAGACTGACCCTACTCCTAAAACCCAGTAATCGACTCATCAACCTGGTCCCTGATCCCTAGCCCCGTCACCGCGGCCCTGACTTCGAATATGGCATGATCGCGCCATGATTCCGATTGCCGCCAAGACCGCATAGCCCATGCGCGCCGTACTGTTCGGGATCTGGCCGCTGCTGCTGGGCATCCTGTTCATCATGCTCGGCAACGGCATGCACTTTACGCTGATTGGCCTTCGGGGTGATATCGAGGGGTTTACTACCGGCCAGCTGGCCTTTGTCACCTCCAGCTATTTCATCGGCTTTTTGCTTGGCGCCCGCATCAGTCCGCGGATGATCCGCCGAGTCGGGCATGTTCGCGTGTTCGCCGCCCTGGGCAGTTTCATGTCGGCCGGCCTGATCACCTTTCCGCTGATCGCCGAGCCCTGGGCCTGGACCCTGCTGCGCCTGTTGGTCGGATTCTGCATGTCCGGCATTTACGTGACGGCGGAAAGCTGGCTCAACGAGGCCTCAACGAACGAGTCGCGCGGCAAGGTGCTGTCAGCCTACATGATCTGCCAGACCCTGGGCGTCATCGGCGCGCAGGGGCTGCTCTCACTGGGTGATGCTGCCACGGCGACTCTGTTCATCGGCGCGTCCATCCTGGTTTCCATCTCATTCGCCCCGATTCTGCTGACGATGGTGCGGGCACCCGCGGTCGAAGTGGCACCGCCGATGTCGATGCGCGAACTGTTCGCCTCATCACCGCTCAGCACGGTCGGCATCTTTCTAGCGGGCAGCATTTATGCCTCCCAGGCCGGTATGGCCGTCGTGTTCGGCTCGCAGATCGAGCTGTCTGCACCGCAGATCGCCCTGTTGGTCGCCACCTTCTTTGCCGGGGCGCTGGCGCTGCAGTTTCCCATAGGCATCCTGTCCGATCGCATCGGCCGCCGCAAGCTCATCCTCACGTCGTCAGTCCTCGGCGGTCTGGCCTGCGTTGCGGGCGCACTTGCCGGCGAGCATTACGGTCTGCTGCTGGCGGCCGCATTTTTTTCCGGCGGAGTGACTTCGCCCCTTTACGCGCTGTTTCTGGCCTACACCAATGACTACCTGCCGCACGAAGCCATGCCGGCCGCTTCCGGCGGACTGGTGTTTACTTTCGGACTGGGCGCAATCGTGGGACCTCTGGTCACCGGCTGGGCCATGCAGCTTTTCAGCCCGTCCGCGTACTGGTGGGCGCTGGCCGGCACTTTCCTGGCCATCGTGCTGTATGCGATGTACCGAAGCACCCAGCGACCCGATGTGCCGGTCGACGAGGCAGAGCCTTATCTCAGCACCGTCGTGCCCGCGGCCTCGCCGGTGGCCGTGGAGGCAGCCGGTGTCTGGGCTTCCGAGCAGGCCGATGAAGAAGAGGGCAACGAGGAATCACCCTGACCCTAAACTCCTGCCCTAATCGCCGCTCTCCAAGACCCGCCAGGTTCCTTCCCGTCGCGGGTCCGCTGCGCCTTCGATTGTCCCGTCGGCATGGAAGAACACGCCGTGGAGACCGGATTCCTCGCCGCGTCCGGACTGCACTTCGACGCCCAGATCGGCCAGCCCTTCAAGGACTTCCTCCGGGAAGCGGTCGACCTCGCCGAAGAAATTCTCGCGCCAGGCAAACAGATTGGGCAGTTCGATGGCCTCCTGCAGCGGCAGGTCCCAGGCCAGCAGGCCAATGATGGCCTTGGCGTTATAAACCAGGATGGCCGACCCGCCGGGCGACCCCAGGGCGGCCAGGAGCCGATCATCCGGGTCAAAAATCAGGGTCGGCGACATGGACGATCGCGGGCGCTTGCCGGGGGCAACGGCATTGGCCGCGGGCAGGCCGTCCACTTCGGGCTGGAAGGAGAAGTCGGTGAGCTGGTTGTTCAGAAAAAATCCGTCCACCACGCGACCCGAACCGAAAATGGACTCGACCGAGGAAGTCATGCTGACCACATTACCGGCATGATCGACGATCACGAAGTGCGTGGTGCCGGTCGCGCGGAAGCCGTCTTCAGCGGCAAAGTCGAAGCCCGGCGGGCTGCCGGCTTCAGGCATGCCGCCGGCACGATCACCGATCAATTCCGACCGCTCGGCGATGTAGTCCGCATCAAGCAGACCGGCGACTGGAATGTCGACGAATTCCGGATCTGCGACGAAGCGATCGCGATCGGCAAACATCAGCCGGGTTGCTTCGGCAAACTGCAGCCAGGCCACCGGATCGTCGGGACCGCGCTCGGCAATATCGGTTTGCTCGAGAATGGCCAGCATCTGCAGCAGGGAAACCCCGCTGGATGGCGGTTCGGGCACGCAGACGCGGTGGTTCATGAACTCACCACAGAGCGCCTCGCCAACGCGGGGCGCATAGGAGTCAAAGTCTGCCTGCTGGAGCGTGCCGGGCAGGGGGGCTTGGGCCGTGCGCTCGCTGATGCGAGTCGAGATCGGCGGCTGGAGCAAGGTCCGGGGACCGTTTTCGGCCAGTGCGCGCAGGGTTTGCCCGTAATCCGGGTTGCGCCAGTGCTCGCCGGCCGAGATGGTTTCGCCTTCTTCGTTGGTGAACAGGGCAATCAGGTCGGGTTGGTCGGCCTGGGGCCATCGATTGCCGCTGGCGAAGCGGGCCAGGCGCTGCGGCACCTCGAAGCCTTTTTCTGCCGCTGCCACGCTTTCGCCGAACAACTCCGACCAGTCCAGATTGCCGAAACGCTCGTGCACCGCGCCCAGCATCGGCATCACGGCGGGCACACCGGTTGCGCGGCCGCCGATGATGGCGTCGAACCAGGACAAGGGTTCGCCGTCGGCGTCGAGAAACATGTCGACCGTAGCACCGGCCGGCGCGGTTTCGCGGCCATCGAAGGCGGTCACCTGCCCGCTGTCGGCTTCATAGTGCAGCAAAAACGCACCGCCGGCGATACTGGAACTCTGCGGCTCGACCAGACCCAGCATGGCCTGAACCGCAACCGCCGCGTCGGCCGCGCTTCCACCACGCTCCAGGACGGCCAGGCCCGCTTCGACGGCCAGCGGATGGGCGGCGGCAACACCGGCCCGAGGTGCGCTGGCGGTCTCGCCGGCGTCGACAGCCGGCGCTTTTGAGGCTGGCGCGGGTTTTTGCGAGGCTTCGAGCAGGCAGCCGGTCATGAACAACAGTGCGATCGCGACGAGCAATAAGCAAACCCGATCCCTCTTCTGCTTCGGCCTCCAGGCGAAATTGGCTTGTGTCACGGCAGTGATTCCTTGGCGTAAGCCTTCAACGTTGAACACGCCGTGAGAATACAACAGCCGCTTGTTGACGCAAGTGCAGGATCGGTGGCGATCCTGTGCCATTGGACAGCGTCGACCGCGACCGCCCTGCGCTCGAGCCTGATGGCGGAACGGTGTCTGCGTTTATACTGAGTTCCGGCACAGGTGAAAGGAGTCGCTCGTGAAGAGAATTCTGACGATGGTTTTGGGAGTCTCGGCGGCTGCGCTGTTGAATGGCTGCGCCACCCTCGATTCGAGTGATGGGGAACGAATCGAGGTACGCAATGACTATGTTTCAGCCGTGAACAGAGCAGCCCGCAGCCGTGGCGTTGACGTGATCTGGCTCAATCCGCCGACCGAACGCCGCGCGCGCAATCTCGAATTCACGACACAGCGAGAAGTGGAACTCAATCGCGACCCGGGTTCCTGACACACTCGCCGCTCGAGCATTGAATCGAGATCGTCTGAACGCGGACGATGATAGGGTACGGGCGTTTTGTGGCTATGGAGCAAGCTCTGCATGTCAGATCATGTGTATAAACAGATTCGATTGACAGGTTCATCGACCGAAAGCAGCGACGATGCGGTCCGGCGGGCTATTACAAAGGCGTCCAGTAGCCTGCATCATCTGCGCTGGTTCAAGGTCGTCGAAACGCGGGGGCACATCGAGGACGGCCAGGTTGAACACTGGCAGGTAACGATTGAAGTGGGTTTTACCCTGGAAGATTAACCCCGTCGCTAATCGGGCGAAGAGACGCGCCTCGCAGTGCCGTGTTCCAAAAGCGGCAGTGGCACATGCAGCAGGCCGCAAATCACCCGCAGCAGCTCCATTTCCGGCACCAGCACCTGCTGATCGTGCATTACGCACCGCGCCAGCCCTGTGACCAGCTTTTGTTTGGCCTTGGGCGTGAGCTCATCAAGGCGTTTGAGCGCGCGATCCAGGCGAGATGGCCAGCCCTCAATAGACGGCAAACTCGGGGGCACCGACGCCAAAAGGCCGTCCAGACCCGCGGCAAAGGCAGCCTGCGCTGCTTCGGGCTGATCGGGATGGCCGTGGACGGCCAGAACGGCCATCACCGCCACCGCGTCGTCGCCGCGACTGGCCAATTTTTTGCCGCCGGCGGGCCGTGATCGCTGCGGATGAAGGGCGTCCTTGATCTGACTGGCGGTCAAGCGGGCCAGGCTGTATTCAAATACCTCGACCCGACCGGATACCGCCGTCAGCTTCTCGATCAAGGACATGAGCTGGATCAGCTCATTTTGCGGTCGGCGACGCAGGCTGGGGAAAGTGATTTCAAGCAGCGGCAGCCGCTGCGCCGGCTCCAGTTCTCGGCCAGCCTGCCACAGCACACCCACCTGACGCTCGCTTTCTGAACCCAGGGTCTGGGCAATCAGCAGCAGCTGCTCTTCGCGCTGTTCCGCATCCTGATTCAGCAGCAGAAAACACACCACTTCCTGCGCCCACTCATCGGAATGCGCGGCCCGCTCCAGCGGGCGCGGCAGCGATTCGGTCAAGGCGGCCGCGATCATGACCTGGGTCAAACCCGGCTGGCCGATTCTTTCGATCAAGGTATCGGGATTGAGCGGCAGCCCACCGGGGCTCTTTTCTTCACTGGCCCTAGCGGCGGCCATTTCGGCTTCCGCTTTGCGGGCCTGGGCGTGGCGGTCGAGCTTGCCGGCGATTTCCTTGAGTTGTTCGGGACGAAAGCCGGGTTCGATGGCGCGGATACGTTCCTCCAGGGGCGGGTGGGTTGCGAACAGTTGTCGGCCCATGCCGCGCGCAAACAGCATGTGGCCGATTTCCTCGGCATCGCTGAGCATGAAGGAGCTCGCATAAAGCGCACCGATTTTTTTGAGCGCGCCGCTCACCCCATCGGGATTGCGCGTGAACTGCACCGCCGAAGCATCAGCCAGAAATTCGCGCTGACGCGATACCGCCGCCTTGATCCAGCGGCCGAAAAACAATCCGATGTAGCCGATCAGAACTCCGACCAGACCGATCATGATCAAGGGGCCGGCGTTGCGGGAGTCGCGCGCGTAACGGGCCGAAAAAAGCAGCCGACGTCCGATCAGGGAAATGACCAGGATGCCGAACAGAAAACCGATCAGGCGGATGTTCAGCCGCATATCGCCATTCAAGACATGGCTGAATTCATGAGCGATCACGCCCTGAAGTTCGTCGCGATCCAGGTTCTCCAGGGTGCCGCGGGTCACTGCCACCGCGGCATCGGCCGGGGAATAGCCGGCGGCAAAGGCGTTGATGCCCTGCTCGCGCTCCAGAACATACACCTCGGGCATGGCCACGCCGGAGGCAATGGCCATTTCCTCGACCACGTTGTACAAGCGCCGGCGCAGCGGATCGGTCGTTGCCGGATCGACCGCAGTGCCGCCCAGAGAGCGCGCAATCTCACCGCCGCCTGCACGCAGCTGCATGCTCCGGTACGCGCTCGCCAGACCAATGGTCGCAAGCGTCAGCAAGCTGGTCCAGAAAATCAGGCCGGCGTTGGCTCGCCAGAAACCCGTTCCGGGCTGCAGGCCGGCATGGTGCATGGTGCCGAAGGCGCTCAAGACCACGGCATTGACGGCCGCGACTACCGCCAGAACCGCCAGGCCGAACAGGACGATGAGGACGCGGCTTTGACGCCGCGCCCGATCCTGGTGCTCGAAGAAGTTCATGCCCCGGGAGCCTTACCCAAAGCTGACTTTCACCGCCTCGCGTTTTGCCGGGTCTTCGATATCGAGCAGCTGGGCCGGCTGGAAGTTGAAGGTACCGGCGATCAGATTATTCGGGAAGCTCTCGCGCAGGATGTTGTAAGTCATGACCGCATCATTGAAGCCCTGACGCGCAAAAGCCACCCGGTTTTCCGTGCTGGTGAGCTCTTCGGAGAGCTGCATCATGTTCTGGTTGGCCTTCAGGTCGGGATAGTTTTCCGACAGCGCAAACAGGCGTCCCAGCGCCCCGGACAGACCTTGCTCGGCCTGGCTGAGCCGTTTCATGGCGTCGGGATCGGTCGGATCACTGGAGGCGGCCTTGAGCTGGTTGACCGCACCACTGCGCGCCTGAATGACTGCCTCGAGCGTCTCACGCTCATGACTCATGTATTTTCTGGCCACTTCGACCAGATTCGGGATCAGGTCGTGCCGGCGCGTCAGCTGCACGTCGATCTGGGCGAATGCATTCTTGTAGCGATTACGCGCTGCGACCAGGCGGTTGTAGATAACAACGGCGAAAATCGCCAGCGCGACAATCAGACCCAGTGCGACCCATTCCATGATCTCGAACTCCCTTTGTCAGACGCTCACACTATATTGCATCGCGCTGCTCAAGAACATGGTCAATCAGCGCCGCGACCAGCCGACCCTCCTGAAGCGGCCAGCGCAGAAAACGCAGGTTTTGGGTCCGCGCCGAGGGCAGATCGGGTCGGCGCGAGTAGGGGGATTCCAGGCACAGCGCAAGACTGGCCGATTCAAGCCATGCAGTGACCCTGTCATCATCGTCCAGTCCCGGTAACTGCAGCAACACCAGGGCGCCGGGCGCCGGTTGGCGGTGCCAGCCGTTGGAGAGCGCAAATCCCCACCGCCTGGCCAATCGATGAACCACTCGGCAGCTCGGAGCATCGAGCAAAGCGGTGACTTCGACCGAGCGCAAAAGCTCGGTTGGAGGCGTCTGCATCGGCGGCTGGGCCCCTGGGAGGCTGAGGCGGAAGGTGCAGCCCGGCCAACGCTTCGGCTGCAGGCTCAGCGTTCCACCCATGGATTCGGCCAGGCGTTTGCAGATGGCCAGGCCCAGACCGGATCCACCGTGTACGCGGCTGGTCGAACCATCGAGCTGAGAGAAAGGCTGGAACAAATGGCTGTGGTCCGAGATCGAGATGCCGGGGCCTGAATCCTTGATATCAAAGACCAGGTTGAGGTCTCGGTCTACGCCGGCGGCCAGCTCGATCCCGCCGCGCTCGGTGAATTTGACTGCATTGTGGATCAGATTGCCCAGGACCTGCGCCACGCGGTCCGGATCGCCCCACGCCAGCATGGGTAGATCACTCTGGATTCGCAAGCGCAGATCGAGTTTTTTGCGGGCCGCGCCTGGTGCGTGCAGGTCGACCACGTGCTCAAGCAGGGAAACCAGCTCGAAGGGTTCTTTTTTCACCGCGAGG
>CAZUTZ010000066.1:2054-11035 GCA_964623655.1 uncultured Wenzhouxiangella sp. | reverse complement strand
CATCGGGCGTGAGCTGGGTGAACTCGGGGGCATCATCGGCGATCAGCCGGTGACCGCGCGACAGCAACTCCAGGGCCAGCTCGGACTTGCCGGTGCCGGCCTCACCGGTGATCAATACGCCGATGGTGAAAATTTCCATGAACACGCCGTGGACCACCACCTGCTCGGCCAATTCGCGCCCGAGCTGATAGGCCAGGAAATCCACCAGTTCCCAGCCGGGACGACGACTGGCGAGCAGCGGTGTCCGGCTGTCGCGCGCGGCTTGCTCCAGGTCCTTGTCGATTTCCAGGCCGCCGGCGACGATCACTGCGGCGGGTCGGGCATCCACGATGCGGGCCAGTGTCTCCCAGCGCAGGCGAGCCTCCAGGCCATCCAGCCAGCGAATTTCCTCTTCGCCGATGACCTGAATGCGGTTGGGGTGGATCAGGTTCAAAAAACCGACCAGGGAGGGGCGAACCCCGAATCCGTCGGCTGCGACACGGCGCTGATGCGCTGACTCTTTACCGCAGACCCAAACCAGTTCCAAGCGCTCACCGAAGCGCTGCTGGATCTCGGCCGAGTCGAGACTGCGGGTCACGGCCCGCCGGCACCGGGCGGTGGGTCGCTGATGATTTTCATGACCTCTTCGGCACTGTCGGCAGCGCGCAGACACCGCCGGCACTCCTCGTTGCCGAAGCGTTCGGCCACGCTGGCCAGCAGGCGCAGGTGCACATCCGTGCACTCCGCGGGAACGGCCAGGGCGAAGAACAGGTCAACGCGCTCGTCGTCGGGCGCGTCGAATTCGATTGGGGTGGACAGCCGAATCAGGGCGCCGGCCACGCTGCTCTGGCCGTGCACCCGGCCATGCGGGATGGCCACGCCATGGCCCAGCCCCGTCGACCCCAGGCGTTCGCGCTGGCACAGGCTGTCGAAGACGTCGCGCGCGTGGCCGCCCTGATCGGCGGCGCCCAGCAACTCGGCGGCTTTTTCGAGCAAGGTTTTCTTGCTGGAGACAACCACGTTGATCGCGATGCGATCGGTCGCCAGAATGTCGGCAAGTTCCATGGCGTGGGTTGGCTGAGACTCCGATCAGCCCGGTTTGCGGTGGTCGGAAACGCGGCTTTTGTGGCGCCGCACCTGGCGGTCGAGCTTGGTCATCAGCGCATCAATCGCGGCGTACATGTCCTCGGCCTCGGCCTCGGCATGGATGGCATTGGTCTTGCCACCGACCTGCAGGGTGCCGTCGACCTGGTGCTGCAGCTTTTCCAGCTTCAGCACGAAGTGCCCGGAAATCAGGTTGTCGAAATAGCGTTCCAGGCGCTCGGATTTTTCCTCGATATAGGCCCTCAGGGCCTGGGTCACTTCGACGTTCTGGCCGGTGACTTCTAGTTGCATGAGCGTGCTCCTTGGTGTGTGTCTCAACCATTTGCGACCGCAACGTCGCCGGTTGATTCTGCTTGTTGTCTACTTGGGATTTTACCCGATCAGCCGCCATCTTCCCGGCGCCGGGCCTGTCCTTCTGTGGCGTCCTGAGCCCTGAAGTTCCCCTCATCAGCGCATTCGGGCCGCACGACGGCGCTGCGAGGAGCCTGGAATGCCGAGCTGCTCGCGGTACTTGGCCACCGTGCGTCGGGCCAGGCAGATCCCCTGTTCGGCCAGCCGGTCGGTCAACACCTGGTCCGAGCAGGGCTTGCCCGGCGGCTCTTCACCAATCATCTGGCGCAGATGGGCCTTGATGGCGGTGGCGCTGACTTCCCGGCCGTTGCCGCCCGGCAAACCAATGGAAAAAAAATGCTTGAGTTCGAAGGTGCCGCGGGGTGTATGGGCATACTTTTGCGTGGTCGCGCGCGAGACGGTCGACTCGTGCACCCCGGTCGCCTCGGCGATTTCGCGCTGCAGCAGGGGCTGCATGGCCCTCTCACCGTGCTCGAGGAAGCCGGACTGGCGCTTGACGATGGTTTCGGTGACCGCCAGCAGCGTCTGGTTGCGCATTTCCAGGCCGCTGATCAGCCAGCGTGCTTCCTGCAGCCGTTCTTTCAGATACTGCTTGTCCTCGCCGCGGCTCTGACGCAGCAGGTTCAGGTAGGTTTGATTCAGGCGCAGCCCCGGGTCGCTGTCCGGATTCAGGCTGACCCGCCAGCCGCTTTCGGTCTGGGTGATGTAGACATCGGGCACCACGTAATTTTCGCGCTCGCTGCCAAAGCGGCTGCACGGATGCGGGTCCAGCGAACGAATCAGCTTGACCGCGAGTTCGACATCGGCCACGTCAAAGCCCATGTCGCGGGCCAGACCCTCCGGGCCGAGCCTGCCCAGCGACTCCAGCCGGTGTTCCACGATATGGATGGCCAGGCCCAGGCCGGGCGTGCCGGAGGAGCGGGTGTTGAGCTGCAGCAACAGGCATTCGCGCAAATCGCGGCTGGCCACGCCGACCGGCTCGAAGTGCTGGATGCGCTCGAGCACTGCGGCGATTTCCTCAATCGAGACCAGATGCTCCGGGGCCAGCGAGGCGCGCAGGGTTTCCAGATCATCCTGCAGATAGCCTTGCTCATCCAGGGCGTAAATGATGGCGCGGGCGATGGCCTCGTCGGTGGCCGAAAAATGCGACAGGTTGACCTGCCACAGCAGGTGATGCTGCAGCGACTCATCGGCGCGGTCGCTGACGAATTCGTCGTAGTTCGGCGCTTCGCCGGCAACCGAGAACCCGTCGGGCAGATCGTCAAAGCCGTAATCTTCGCCGATCTCGACCTGCGGCTGCTCGTCCCCGCCGCCGTCGAAATCGCTGTCGGTCTGGCCATCCTGCGGCCCATCCCGGTCATCGCCCCGCTCCAGTAACGGATTGGAGTCAAGGACGTTCTGAATATGGTCCTTGAGTTCGAGCCGGTTGAGCTGGAGCAGCGAAATGGCCTGACGAAGCTGCGGGGCCAGCTTGAGTTTCTGGCCCAGCTTGAGCTGCAGGCGAGCGCCGGGTTTCATGTCTCCATTCTAGCCGCCTGTGCGGACCGCTGGACGTTGGGGCGCTCGGTGTCGTTTATTTTCCGCGGATGAACGCAGATGAACGCGGATAAAAACCAGGTACTTTCCTCCTTGCTTTACTGGAAATAGGCGTGTCCAAGGCGGTCGCCGGCATCTGCAAGCGCAAATTGCCGGTTCCTTTCATCTGCGGTTAAACCCGTCAAAGCCTGAACTCGGCTCCAAGGTAGACCTTGCGCACGTTCTCGTCGGCCAGGACATCGGCGGGGGTGCCGTGCGTGAGCACGCGACCCTCGGAGATGATGTAGGCGCGGTCGCAGATGTGCAGCGTCTCGCGCACGTTGTGGTCGGTGATCAGGATGCCGATGTCGCGCTCGACCAGCTGCTTGACGATGCGCTGGATTTCGCCGACCGAGATCGGGTCGACGCCGGCAAAGGGTTCGTCGAGCAGGATGAAATTGGGGTTGCCGGCCAGGGCGCGGGCAATTTCAACCCGGCGGCGCTCACCGCCGGACAAGGACACCCCCATCTGGTCGGCGAGGTGAGCGACGTGAAAATCGTCCATCAGGCGCGTCAATTCATTGCGACGCCCTTCGCGATCCAGATCCTTGCGCAACTCCAGAATGGCCATGATGTTGTCGGCCACGCTGAGCTTGCGGAAGATCGACGCCTCCTGCGGCAGATAGCCGATGCCCTTGCGGGCCCGCTGGTGCATGTTGGCGCGCGTCAGGTCGGTGGTGCCGATGCGAATGCGCCCGCCGTCGGTCGGGACCAGGCCGACGACCATGTAGAAAGTCGTGGTCTTGCCGGCGCCGTTGGGGCCGAGCAGCCCGACAATTTCGCCGCGGTCGACCTGCAGCGAAACATCATGCACCACGGCGCGGCCGCGGTAGCGCTTGACCAGCTGTTCGGCGATCAGCATGCGCGGCTGAAGGTGTTCACGGGTTCAGAGACTCGCCGGCTCATCGACCGGCGGCGGCTCCGGCGTTTGATCCGTTTCGCCGTCGTCTTCTTCATCCGGCTCGGGATCGGCCAGAGCCTCGGCCGCATCGCGTGCGCGGCCATCACCCGGCTCGATGGTGAACTCAACGCCGCCGGTGCCTTCGATGCGCTCGGTGCCCAGGTTGTAGGTGATGGTCGCACCCGTGAACGAACCCTGCGCATCCTCGATGCGCGCATCGCCGATCATGGTGATCTGATTTTCCACTACGTCGTAGATGATCTCCCGCGAGCGCCCGGTGGCGATTGAACCATCTTCCATGCGCATGCGCCAGGTCGTCGGCTCGCCGAACAGCTCCACCCGCTGCAGGCCTTCTTCGCCGCGGTAGGCGCGGCCTTCGTCGGCTCTTACATCCAGCTCGCCCTGAACGATCCGGACGTCGCCGACCAGGGTCTGGACGCCGGAGCGCATGTCGAAGGTGCCGTCGCTGGCTGTGATCTGAATGCGTTCCTGGCGCTGGTCAGCGCTGACCGTCATCGTCATCAGGGCCAGCGCCAGACCGGTCAGGATGCAATTCGCCCTGTACATGATCGGAAAACTCCAGGATGTCGTCGTCGAGCCGGAAGATCACGCTCCCGGCCTGCACAAAAGAACCGGGATGATGCACTTCCACCGTGCTCTCGGATTGGATTGTACGCTCGCCGGCACGGTGATGCAGGCGCTCCGCGTGGACCCTGACCGCGCCGCCCTCAGAGGCGTGCGTGAGCACCACGTTGCCCTCGAGAATGCTTTCTTCAGCCTCGCGCAACACTCGGGCACGGTCGGCGCGGCCCTGCCAGTTGGCTCCCTCGGGCTCGATATGGAAGGCGGGCTCGAACACCGTCGCCTCCCGGGTCGCCGAGTCGTGTTCCAGTCGCGGTCCGGAAATCATCAGTTCTACCGCGCCCTCGGCATCGCGAAAAACGGCGCTGAAATCGGTCAGCGCATAGTCGAAGCGGGTATCCGGAAGCGTGGGCAGGGCCCGCGCGCTGCGGTCGTCGGGGAACTGCCAGCGGACCACGAACACCAGGACCAGGGCCAGGCAGGCGGCCAGTATCAGGCGCCGTCTCATCGGTAGCTGTCCTGCCAGGCTTCGAGCTGCCCGCGCGCGGCCAGCAGCTTTTGGCAGAACTCGCGCACCGCGCCGCGACCGCCGCCGGCCCGGGTGACGAGGTCGACCCGGTCGCGGATCCAGGCGTCGGCATCGGCCGGCGCGGCGCTCAGGCCGCAGTGCTTCATGGCCGGCCAGTCGATCAGGTCATCGCCCATGAACGAAGCAGCAGTCGGCGGGATCTCCAGCTCGGCGCTCAGTGCCAGCAGCTCGGCTTCCTTGTCGCCCACGCCCTGGCGCAGATGGGTAATGCCCAGTTCGGCCATGCGCTTCTCGACCACGCCCGAGCGCCGCGCGGTAATGACGGCGACCTGGATGTCGTGGCGCATCAGAGACTTCAGTCCCAGTCCATCGCGCACGTTGAACGCCTTGATCTGATTGCCGTGGTCGTCCAGATAAAGGGTGCCGTCGGTCAGCACCCCGTCGACATCGAACACCGCCAGGCGGATCGCTGCGGCGCGCTGTATCAGCTCGCCCTCATTGATCAAACTCATACCACGCCGGCCTGCAGCAAATCCTGGAAGTTGAGCGCGCCGACCAGCTGACCGGCCCGGTCGGTCACCAGCAGCCCCTGGATGCGATGGCTTTGCATGATTTCCACCGCCACCGCCGCCAGCTCGCCGTCGGTGACGGTGCGCGGGTTGCGCGTCATCACGCTGCCGACCGGATGGGCGTGCAGATCGCTGAATTTTTCGGCATGACGACGCAAATCGCCGTCGGTGACCACGCCGACCAGCGCGCCGGCCTGATCGAGGACCGCGCACATGCCCAAGCGCGAGCGGGTCATTTCGAAGATGGCGTCGGCCAGCGGCGCCGATTCGGCCACTCGCGGCAGGGCGTCGCCATCGTGCATGACATCGGCGATGCTGACCAGCAGGCGGCGCCCGAGCTTGCCGCCCGGGTGCGAGCGGGCGAAATCTTCCGCGGTGACACCGCGGGCTTCCAGCAGGGCCACCGCCAGCGCATCGCCCAGCGCGAGCTGCGCCGAGGTCGAGGCGGTGGGCGCCAGGCCCAGCGGGCAGGCTTCCTGATCCACGGAAGTGTCCAGATGCAGATCGGCGTGGCGGGCCAGGGTGGAATCGGGATTGCCGGTCATGGCCAGAAGACCGACCCCGAGGCGCTTGATCACCGGCAGCAGGCGCAGCACTTCTTCCGTTTCGCCGGAATTCGACAGCGCCAGCAGCAGGTCATCGCGCCGGATCATGCCCAGATCGCCGTGGCCGGCCTCGGCCGGGTGGACGAAGAAGGCCGGCGTGCCGGTCGAGGCCAGCGTGGCGGCAATCTTGTGTCCGACATGGCCGGATTTGCCCATGCCGGTGACGATGACGTGGCCGCGGCACTGCAAAACGCGATCCACGCAGGCGACGAAGTCGCGGTCCAGGCGTCGCGCCAGCGCAGTGATGGCGTCGGCCTCGGTGCTCAGGACCTTGCGCCCGGTGGCGAGGATGTCTTGCGCGCTGGTCGCGGTTTCGGTGGGCTGGTTCATCTCGGTCAGTTTAGTCGTGTCCGCTTTGACCATCACACATTTCCTCCCATCAGCCGCCCAGGGCGTTGGTGATTACGACGGCCTGGTAGACCAGATAGCCGGCGAACAGGGCGAACGCCGCCGGCCGCGTGATCAGGCCGGATCCCTGCCTTCGCCAGACCAGCAAGAACAAGACGATCGTGAATAAAAACATGACGCTCAGATCGCGGTAGAACAGCACCGGCTCGATGATCATGGGATGCAGCAGCGCGGCAATGCCCAGCACGCCGAGCAGGTTGAACATGTTCGAGCCCAGGATATTGCCGATGGCCAGATCATCCTCCTTTTTCAGCGCGCTGGCGGCCGCGGCGGCCAGTTCCGGCAGACTGGTGCCGAGGGCAACCACGGTCAGCCCGACCACCGCTTCCGAGACGCCGATCAGCAGCGCCAGCGTGACCGCACCATTGACCAGGATATGGGCGCTGAGCGGCAGCAGGACCAGGCCGATGATCGTCCACAAGGCCGCCCGGCCCGTGCTCATGTTGTCCGGCACACTGCTGGCCAGGGCATCGTTGGCGGGATCGTCCCGCCCGCGCGAAAGCCCCACCCAGAACATGCCCATGACCATCAGCAGCAGGCCCGTGGCCAGAATCACCCCGTCGAGTCGGCTGAACTGCAGGTTCCACATCAGCGCCAGGGTCAGCAGCATGATCACGCCCAATACCGGGAACTCGCGCTGGAGGATGATGCGGCGGACCTTGAGCGGATAAATCATCGCGGTCAGGCCCAGAATCAGCCCGATATTGGCCACGTTGGAGCCCAGCGCGTTGCCGATGGCCAGCGAGGGATTGCCGCGCAGCGCAGCCAGGGCGGAGACCAGCATCTCCGGCGCCGAGGTGCCGAAGCCGACGATGGTCAGACCGACGACCAGCGGCGGAACGCCGAAATTGCGGGCCAGGGCCGAAGCGCCGGTGACCAGCCGATCCGCCGCCCAGATCAACAGGACAAATCCGGCGGCCAGTTCCAAAAGAGCAATGATCAGCGTGGTCGACAAGGCTGGCGAAAGACTCGAAGGGGACAGTGGGGCGACCTGGATCCGCCTGGAATCAGGACGGCAGGGCGCTGCGGTACACTACGCGGTTACCAACAATGCAGTAATCAAAGACGCATGGATCCGGAGAAAATTCAGTCCCTGATTTTACAGGCAATGCCCAGCGCCCGCGTTTCGGTTGAGTCCGACGACAATGTCCACTACACCGCCCGGGTTGTCAGCGAGCAATTTTCCGGCTGTTCCCGCCTTCAGCGTCACCGCTTGATCCACGACGCCATCGGCCCGGCCATGGGGCGCGAGATTCACGCGCTGAGCCTCGTGTTGAAGTCGCCCGAAGAAGACGCCGAGCAGGCTTAGGCAAAAAAATGGCCCGCATCCAGATCAGGGGCGGTCGACGGTTATCCGGCACAGTCGAGATTTCCGGCGCCAAGAACGCCGTGCTGCCTATCCTGATGGCGGCTTTGCTGACCGACCAGTCCTGTCGTCTCGGCGGTGTGCCGCATCTGCGTGACGTGACCACGACCATGCAGTTGCTGGGCCAGATGGGCGTTGATATCTCGATCGGCGATCGTTCTCGGGTCAGTCTGGATGCGGCCGGCCTGAGCACGGATCTGGCCCCCTACGATCTGGTCAAGACCATGCGCGCCTCGATTCTGGTGCTGGGGCCCTTGCTGGCCCGACACGGCTCGGCGCGGGTGTCGCTGCCCGGGGGCTGTGCCATCGGCGCGCGCCCGGTCGATCTTCATCTCAAGGGGCTGGCCGCCATGGGTGCGGAGATCAGCGTGGAGGGTGGCTATGTCCACGCCCGCGCCAAGCGACTGCGCGGCGCCCGGGTGGTGCTCGATACGGTCACCGTGACGGGTACGGAAAACATCCTGATGGCGGCGACCCTGGCCGAAGGCACCACCCTGATCGAAAACGCCGCCCAGGAGCCGGAGGTGGTTGATCTGGCCGAGTGCCTGATCAGCATGGGCGCCGAAATCAGCGGCCACGGCACCAATACCATTACCGTGGTCGGCCGGGATCGGCTGCAGGGTTACGAACACCAGGTCCTGCCCGATCGGATTGAAGCCGGCACTTTTCTCGTTGCCGCCGCCATGACCGGCGGCAGAGTGCGTGCCGTCAACGCGCGGCCCGGCACCATGGATGCGGTTCTGTATAAGCTTGAAGAAGCCGGTGCACGCATCACCCTGGAAGGCGACAGCATCGAGCTGGACATGAGCGGCCGGCGACCGCAGGCAGTCAACCTGGTCACGGCGCCTTACCCCGGTTTTCCCACCGACATGCAGGCCCAGTTCACCGCGCTCAACGCGATCGCCGAGGGCACCGGCGTGGTCCGCGAAACCATTTTCGAGAACCGCTTCATGCACGTGCAGGAACTGCAGCGCCTGGGCGCCGACCTGCGGGTGCAGGGCAACACCGTGGT
>CAZUTZ010000066.1:0-1954 GCA_964623655.1 uncultured Wenzhouxiangella sp. | reverse complement strand
AACTCAGCGCGCCCCCATGTCCTGGAGCGCTCTCCGCGCCCGCTGCCCCGCCTCATCATCCGACTGCGCCGCAATCCGATAATTTTCAACCGCCCGCTGCCGATTGCCCAGGGCGCGTTCGGCGTTGCCGAGGTAGTAGTGTCCCTGCGCCGTCGGCAGGCGCTGGATGCTGGCCTCCAGGTCGCCGCGCGCGCCGCTGAAGTTGCGCTGCTGTTCGCGCACCATGCCGCGTCTGAGGTGGTGATAAAACCAGCCCTGGTCGCGTTCCAGGGCGAGTGAATAGGCGGCTTCGGCCTCCGGGTAGCGGCTTTTGGAGGCCAGCGCGTCGCCTTTCAGCGAGTGAAAAATCGCCTCGCCGTCTTCGATCGCCAGGGCCTCTTCGGCTTTGGCCAGCGCGGTGTCGAAATCGCCCTGGGCCAGCGCTCTGCGGCCCTGATCATGAGCCTCGTAGGCCGGCTCCAGCGCCTTGACGCGCGCCATCATCTGCCGGTAGCGATCCTCGCCGATCTCGCCGTCGCGTCCCAGTTCCTCGGCCAATCGGCGATTGGCTTCAACGCGTTCGCGCGACGGTGGGTGCGAGGCAAACAGGCCCTGCACGAACCCCGGATCGCGATCCTCCGACAAGCGCACAAAGGACTGCTGCAGCGACACGGCGCCCTCGGGATTCCAGCCGGCGGCGTGCATCCAGCGGGTGCCGAAATAATCGGCTTCGCGTTCGGCCTCGCGGGAATACCGCATGCTGATCAGTTGTGCGCCCAGCATGCCGCCGAGGACCGCGACCATGGCGTAGTCCTCGCGTTCGGTCGCCACGCCGACCGCCACGCCGCCGACCATGACCGCGCCCTGCACCAGCGTGGTGCGCGACATCTGCTGCGCACTGTGGCGCGCGGCGGCGTGGGCGACTTCATGGCCCAGCACGGCGGCCAGTTCGGCCTCGGAGTCCATTTCGGTCAGGAGTCCGCGGTTGATCGAGATCTTTCCGCCGGGCAGAGCCCAGGCGTTCGGCACCGAGCTGTTGATGACGGCAAATTCGTAGGGCAGCTCGCGCGGTGCTTCTTCGGCGACGCGTTGGCCGACTTCCTGTACGTAGGCCACCAGTTCCTGATCGAGAACGAAATCCCCGCCTTGCTGTTGTCTGAGCGGCGCGTAATGCTGGGCGCCGGTCTGCAGCTCCCAGCTTTCATCAAACAGGCTTAACTCGCGTGCCCCCGTGACCGGGTTGACAGCGCAGGCCGCCAGCAGTGCGAGCGCCAGGATGGAAAATGAGAGTCTGCTGATGTGGGCCACGGAGCACTCCAGAGATTCGGCTTGAAAAGTATAGTCTGAGTCGACAAAAGACCAATGGCAACAACGGGAAGTTCACCCCAGAGCCTGGCTCTGGCAAACGGGCTTCGATCCCATGGGGTCGCCGTCCTCGGGCGGTGAATTCCGCTTCAGTTCGACGCGGTGGCGAGGCCTTCAGCGAAATCCACCGCCCGAGGACGGCTTGCAGCATCGATATTCTTCAAAATCTTCAGCGCCTGTCGAAGCACGCCGCTATTCAGGTTGGAAAAAACGGCTGAGCTGACGATGAATGTCCGGCTCCTGCTCAGCCAGCCAGGCCGGCACGTCGAAAAAGAACTCGCAGGCCACGGCGAAGAATTCGGCCGGCGATTCGGCCGCGTAGGGGTCGATGCGCGGCTCGCGGCCCCGGTCCAGGTCGTTCAAAAGGCGCTCATAGCCGGCGCTGAACGCCCGCGTCCAGGCGGCCGGATCCATCCCGGCATGCAGCGGCGGGAAGCCGTTGGCCTCGCCGTTGCGCTGGTCAAGCTGATGGGCCAGTTCGTGCACCACGACGTTGAAACCCTGACCCTGGCCCGAATCCCATACATCGCTCATCGCCAGAACCACCGGACCGCGAGCCCAGGCCTCTCCGGAGCGCAGATCGCGGCCGCTGTGGACCAGGCCGTCTTCG
>CAZUTZ010000065.1:0-11065 GCA_964623655.1 uncultured Wenzhouxiangella sp. | reverse complement strand
GTCCCTGGTCCCTGGTCCCTGGTCCCTGGTCCCTGGTCCCTGGTCCCTGGTCCCTCACTTCCGCCGCGTCATCGCTGCGGTCAGGATCAGTCGCACCGCGTCTTCAAACGGCATGTCCACCGGTTCGCACCATTCGCGCGGGACGAACAGGGTGTAGCCGGCGATCTGGTAGCTGAGGGGCAGGTAGACGGCAACTTCGTTTTCCTTGCCGAAGGGCAGGGAGGAAAGCTCCTCGCGAGTGATAAAGCCCAGCAGCGAGTAGCCCGATGGGTGGCGAACCAGGACGACCTGGTTGAATTTTTCGCCATCGTCGCCGGAGAAGTATTCGACAAAGTCCTTGGTCGCGCGGAAGACCGACTTGACCAGGGGCATTCGATCGAGAATGGCCTCGCCGAAGTCGATCAGTTTGCGGAACAGGTAGACCTGGCTGAGCAATCCGATCAGCGTGACCAGAACAATACCCAGAACCAGCCCCATGCCGCGCACATACAAGTTCTCCGGCAGAACTAACTTGATTATGCCGCCGAAATAATTTTCGGCGATGCCGCCCAGCCAGAAAACGATGATCAGGGTCAGCGCGATCGGGATGATCGTCGCCAGACCCTTGAAGAAAAGCCGAATGAATTCGGCGAAGCGATGATCTTCAGAGCTCATCGAATTTGCGTTTCAGTGTTTCTCGCTGGTCGGTGACGATTCGCTCGAGGGTCTCGACGCGCTCCCGCAGATCCTCGACGACGCGATCCATTTTCTGCAGTTCTTCGGGGCGATGGCGTCGAGCCTCCAGCCATTTGCTGCCAAGTTCGTAAACCAGATACATCGCGACCAGCGCGGTGACGAAGGAAAATACGTTCATGTCGACCTTGTGCAGGAGTTAGTCAGCTCATTATCACCCGAATCAGGGCAGCGTCTCAGGCAGTCCGGCGTCCGCGCCCCGGTCAATCGCCGCTGCGCGCATCGGTTCCACGGAGACCCGTTCCATGAGATAGCACAGGCAGTCGTTGCGCACAACGAACTCATCGGTTGTCAGCATGGCCGGCATCAGCGGTTTACGAGTCAGGATCTGGCCGTCTTCGAGCACGAAGCAGTGCTCTGATAAATCCTCGCCTTCATGACTCGTGGCCTGGAGCAGGAGCTGGGGCGTTTCGGGCACCAGCGCCATGCGCGTGCCGGGCGGTACCTCGCGAAAATTCATTCGATCGAGGTCCGGCGGCAGCAGCAGCTGGCTGATGCCGTCGGCGCCGCGAAACCTGAACTTGACTTCCCGCGGCACGGTCACAGTGGCGAACATGCTGTAGAGCTCCAGATCCTCCGGCGTGGGCGGCTGGTCGGAAATTTCGGTCAGGTTGAGAACGGTATCCAGGAAAGTCATGGCGTGGTCGCTGCCGTCGGCCTCGCCGGATAGACCGCACTCCAGCGTCACCGCGGGACAGAACTCGCCGAAGGCCATGGACTGCACGCCGCGCGGCTCGGTGAAGTAGATCACGGTGCGCGAAAAACGAGTGGCCAGGTTCAGCCGCCTGGGCTCGATACGGTTGACCGCGGAATAATGAGGGTTGAGGCCCGTGTTGTTGTGCACATCGATGCTGGCGAAAGGCTTGCGCAAGCGAACGTGCTCGGTCACTTCGGCGAAGACGTCGTGCCAGATGGTTGGAACCGTGTCCGAGCCGGGCCAGCAGCGATTGAAGTCGGGCTGGTCGGCGAGATGGCGCCGGCCACGGCTGGCGGCGCGGACGTTGCCGATGAACAAGATCAGGCTGCGCGGCAGCGGGTCGCGCTGATAGCGGCTCTTGAGCAGGCGCCGAATGGCATCCCACCCCGAAATTTCGTTGCCATGCTGGAGAACGGAAACGAACAGGGGCTGCGGCCGACGGCCCGGCAGGTGGATCAGCGTCGGTCCATCCAGGATCTGGCCCAGTGATCTCGCTTCGAGATCGAGCAACCCGTCCGGCAGATGGTCCAGTATCAGCGGCTTCATGCGTTATCCTGTGCGGCGATCTTTATAAGCTAACCGAATGTGCCTTCGCCTGCGAGCTTCCGTCCCGAGGCAAGCCTGGAGGAAATCTTGAAATTCCTCGGGCCAGGCTCCACTCCAGCGAGCGCTTCTGGCCGACACAACGGATCGGACACGTGAGAAACCTGAGATGATTCGAGCTCGATCACTTAGCCGACGCTTCGGGCCGCTGTTGGCGGTTGATGACCTGTCTTTCGAGGTTGAGCCCGGCACGATTCTGGGCTTTCTCGGCCCCAACGGCGCCGGCAAATCGACGACGATGAAGATGCTGACTGGATTTCTTGAGCCGAGCAGCGGAACGGCGGAAATTTTCGGCCATGATATCCGCAGTGACGGTCTGGCGGCCCGCCGCCGCCTGGGCTATCTGCCGGAAGGCGCCCCGCTTTACGGCGAGCTCAACGTGGAGCGTTTTCTCGCCTTCGTCGGCGAGGCGCGCGGATTTCGCCGGGAGGAACTGCGTCGCCGTGTTCATGCGGCCATTGACCGGCTCAGTCTGGGTGAAGTCGCCGGCCAGACCATTGAAACGCTCTCCAAGGGATTCAAGCGGCGCGTTGGCATTGCCCAGGCGATCCTGCACGACCCGCCGGCGCTGATACTCGATGAGCCGACCGACGGACTCGATCCGAACCAGAAACACGAGGTGCGGCGACTGATCAGCGAGATGTCCAGCGACAAGATCATGATCATCTCGACCCACATTCTGGAAGAAGTCGATGCGCTGTGTACCCGGGCCATGATCATCGCCCGCGGTCGTCTCGTGGCCGACGATACGCCCGAGGGGCTGCTGAAGCGTTCGCGCTACCACAATGCAGTCACGCTCAAACTCGATGACCCGCAGGAAGCCGCATCCCGCCTGGGCGCGCTGCCGGAGGCTGCGGCCGTGGAAATCCGGCGCGGCCGACTGACGGTTTTTCCCAGCGGCCGCGGCAATCTGTTTGAAATGGTGACGCGGGAAACCCAGGCGGCGGGCTGGCGGGTCTTCCAGGTCCAGCTCGAGTCGGGGCGACTCGACGAGGTGTTCCGCGAAGTCACCGGAGCCGAGGAACGCGCCGCATGAGCAACCTGGGCGTTGTGCTGAAACGCGAACTGGCGAGCTACTTCGCTACACCGGTGGCCTACGTGTTCATCGTGATTTTCCTGGTCATGGCGGCGGTATTCACTTTTTACCTGGGCGGATTTTTCGAGCGCGAAATTGCCGACCTGGAGCCCTTCTTCCGCTTTCACCCCTGGCTTTACCTGTTTTTGGTGCCCGCCATCGGCATGCGGCTTTGGGCTGAGGAAAGAAAGTCCGGCACGGTGGAGCTGCTGCTGACCCTGCCGATCACCGCTACCGAAGCCGTGCTGGGGAAATTTCTCGCCGCCTGGCTCTTCATCGGTCTGGCCCTGCTGTTGACCTTTCCGATCTGGATCACGGTCAGTATTCTCGGCAGCCCGGATCACGGCGTGATCTTCGCCGCCTATCTGGGTAGCTGGCTGATGGCCGGCGGGTTTCTGGCCATCAGCGCCTGCCTGTCGGCGGCCACCCGCAATCAGGTCATTGCCTTCATTTTGTCGGTGGTGGTTTGTTTTTTGTTCCTGCTGTCGGGTTTACCCATGGTTCTGGACGTGTTCCGCGGCTGGCTGCCGCAGCCGATCATCGACGGTATCGCCAACCTGAGTTTCCTGGTCCACTTCACCTCCATTTCGCGCGGCGTGCTTGATTTGCGCGACCTGCTGTACTTTGCCCTGGTGATCGGGTTCTGGCTGGCCGCCAACCGCATCGTGCTGGAACTGAAAAAAGCGGACTGAGCGATGAAGAACTGGTATTCCACGAGTGCGCTGATGTTGCTGGCCGTCCTGTTTCTGGCCCTGACCATGCTGTCCGGCACCTTTCTGACCGGCGCCCGGCTCGACTTGACCGATCAGCGCCTTTACACCCTGAGCGCCGGCACCCTCAATCTGCTTGATGAAATCGACGAGCCGGTCACCGTTGAATTCTTCTTCAGCGAGGATGCCAGCAGCGACTTGCCCATGGTCCGCAACTTCGCCCGGCGAGTCCAGGAGCTGCTCGACGAAATGGCCCGGCACTCCGACGGAAGGCTGCAGGTCCGCCGGGTTGATCCTCGTCCGTTCAGCGAAGATGAGGACCGGGCCGAGCTGATGGGGCTGCAGGGCGTGCCAACCGGTTCAGGCGATGAGGTGCTGTATCTCGGCCTGGTCGGCACCAACATGATCGACGGGCGCGAGGTGCTGCCCTTCATCTCGCCGGCGCGCGAGGCTTTCCTGGAATACGAGCTGGCAAGGATGATCTACATTCTCAGCCAGCCTTCGAGACCGCGCGTGGGGCTGCTGACGGGCCTGCCGATGGCCGGCGGGATGAATCCCCAGACCGGCCAGATGCGCGAGCCCTGGGCCATTTACGAAGAAATCCAGGAGTTGTTCGAAGTCGAATCCATCGACATGGGTGCCTCGGGTCTGCCCGAGGATCTCGACGTGCTGGTGCTGGTGCATCCGCGCGATCTGGAAGCCGAGATGCTGGCCGATATCGAGCGCTTCGTGCTCGGTGGCGGACGGCTTCTGGCTTTTCTCGACCCGCACGCCGAGGCCGACCCCGGTCCGGATCCCAGCGACCCCATGGGCGCCATGACCGCTGAGGTTCATTCCAGCCTCGAACCCCTTCTGGACCAGTGGGGTATCCGCTTTTCGGTCGAGGATTTCGTGGTCGATCTCGGTCTGGCCCTGCAGGTCAGCCTGGAGCAAGGCCGGCCGCCGGTGCGACACCCGGCGGTGTTGGGTGTGACGCGTGAGCACATGAACCGCGACGATGTGATCACCGGCGAACTCGAGGTCATCAATCTGTCTTCGGTCGGCTGGTTCGAGCTCGACGAGGACAGCTCCCTGAGCATGGAGCCGCTGTTAATGAGCAGTCGGAACTCCGACATCCTGGACACCGAGCGCCTGCGCTTCATGACCGATCCGTCGCTTTTGGCCGATGAAATGGGAACGACCGGGCAGCAGCACGTCTTTGCGGCCCGCTTCGGCGGCGAGGTCGAAGCCGAGCTCGGCGCGGCTGACGCCAACGGCTCAGATCGTGGCACCGTCAACGCCATTCTCGTCGCCGACACCGACTTCCTGAGCGACCGCTTCTGGGTACAGCGTCATCGCTTTTTCGGCAGCTCCGTCCTCGAGCCTTTCGCCAATAACGCCGATTTCGTGATCAACGCCATTGACAACCTGCTCGGCAACGCCGACTTGATCAGCGTGCGCAGCCGGGGGACTTCGGCGAGGCCGTTTACCCTGGTCGAGGAAATCCGCCGTTCGGCCGAGCAGCGGCTGCGCGACACCGAGCAGCGACTGGAAGCTGAGCTGGCCGAAACCGAACGCCGGCTCGAAGAGCTGCAGCAGGCCCGAGGTGACGCCGATCTGAGCGTGCTGACGCCGCAGCAGGAAGCCGAGATCGACCGTTTCATCGCCCAGCGCGTGGAGATTCGTCAGCAGCTGCGCCAGGTGCGCCGCGATCTGGATGCCGAGATCGAGGCGCTGGGCAATCGGGTCAAGGTGATCAACATCGCGCTGATGCCGGTGATGGTGACCCTGTTCGCGCTGTGGTTGGCCTGGCGCCGAAAGCGCGCCTTCAGCCGCCGTCAGGTTCGGGCCGACACATGAGCCCGCGCAGTATTCTCATGCTGGGGGTGGCCACCTTGATTGCCATGGTGGCTGCGTTGGTTTTGACCTCTCAGTACGGACAGGAGTCGGACGATGAAGGCGACGCGCTGGTACCTGGCCTGCGAGAACAGATCAACGATATCGACGCGATTGACCTTGTCGGCAGCGACGGCGAGGCGATTGCGATGCTGCGCCGCAGAGACGAACGCTGGGTGGTGGAAAACCGGGACGGCTTCGAGGCCGACTTCCGCCGCGTCCATGACTTCCTGCGCGAGCTGGCGCAGGCCCGGCGCGCCGAGCCCAGAACCGCCCAGGAGCAATGGTTCGAGCGGCTGGGACTGGCCGATATCGGCAGCCCCGAGGCAAGCGGGGTGCTCGTGGCGTTTCCTGACTCCCACCTGCCGGAGGTGATCCTGGGCGAGCAGGATCAGACTACGGGTTCGCGCTTCGCCCGAGTGCCGGACGAGGCCGGCACCTGGCTGACCGACCGATCCCTCACCGTTCCCGATCAAACCGTGATGTGGCTGGAGCGCAGCGTGATGGATATTCCGGCCTCGGAGCTTGCCGAAGTGACGCTGCTGCACGCCGACGGCGACCGAGCGCGACTGCGTCCGGCCAACGAGGACGGGGACCAGTGGGTGTTGCTGGACGTGCCCGAGGGCCGGGAAGCTGCACCGCGATGGGAGATCCAGCCGGTTGCCAATGGCCTGGCCAGCGTGGTTCTGGAGGACGTTCGCCGGCATGATGGCGAGATTCCGGAAGACGCCGTGCGCGCCCTGTATGTGACCCGCGACGGCCTGAATTTTGTCGTCACCCTGTTCAGCGACGACGCTGGCAACTGGGCCCATTTTTCGGTCAGCGCTGAACTGCCGGCAGTGGAGGACGGCGAGGTCAGCGAGCGCGATCAGGCGTTGATGATCGACGCTGCGGCCGTGGATGCCCGGCTGTCGCCCTGGCAGTTTGCGCTGGACCGCCGCAAATTCGACATGATGACCGTGCGCCAGCAGGATTTGCTGGCGCCGGCCTCCGGCTGAACCCGCCGGGACGCGGCGACCGGGTCGCGTCAGGGTCGAAGCAGGTCGGGATCGATGGCGGCGAAAATCTCTGCCAGTTCTTCCAGGAAATCGCTCAGCGCCGTGGTCTTGCGCCAGACCATGGCAATCGAGCGCTTCGGCGCGTCGCCTTTGAAGGGGCGTATCACGACATTGTCGGTCGGTGAAACAGGCGGCTTGGTGGCCAGGGTGGGCAGCAGCGTGATCCCGGTATCGGCGGCGACCATCTGTCGCAGCGTTTCCATGCTGGTGGCGTGGAAATCGAGCTGTTCATGGGCGCCGGCCAGCTGGCAGACTTCCAGGGCCTGATCGCGCAGACAGTGCCCGTCTTCCAGCAACAGCAGTTCCTGGTCCTGCAAGTCGGCCAGACTCAGGCTCTGGCGCCGGCTTAGCGCATGTCCTTCCGGCATGGCCACGACGAAGGGCTCCTCGAACAGCTTGCGCGAGACGATTTGCTCACCGCCGGCCGGCAGCGCCAGCAGTCCGGCATCAAGCCGACCCTGAATCAGCATCGTCAGGATCTGCTCGGTCTTTTCCTCGAACAAGCGCAGGGCCAGCTCCGGAAACTGACGCCGGATGGTCGGAATCACGTGCGGCAGGAAATAGGGCGCCAGGGTCGGAAAAATACCCAGCCGCAGCAGACCCGAATGAGGATCGCGCGAGCGGCGCGCGATGGCTTTCATCGCGTCGAGGTCGCTGAGGATCGAACGACATCGCTGTACCACTTCCTCACCCACCCGGGTCAGCATCACTTTCCGCGGCAGGCGTTCGACCAGCTGCACACCCAGCTCCTCCTCCAGCTTGCGGATCTGGGTGCTGAGGGTGGGCTGGCTGACAAAACACAACTCCGCCGCTTTGCCGAAATGACGCACGTCGGCCAAAGTCACCAGATATTTCAGCGCCCGGGTATTCATGAGGGCCTGCGTTGACCTGCTCGCATCGTGGTCAGCATGATCTCAGGAATAGCCCATGGCGACCGCCGCGCCGATAAACATCAGCGCCAGGGCCACGTATACGCCGAGCACCGGCAAAATCCAGCGCGCCCAGACCGCCCAGTCGATGCGGGCGGCACCCAGTACGCCCATCAGGGTGGCCGAGGTCGGGATGATCAGGTTGGTCAGGCTGTCGCCGAGCTGGAAGCACAAGACGGTGACCTGGCGCTGAATGCCGACCAGATCGCCCAGCGGCGCCATCAGCGGCATGGTCAGGGCGGCTTGCGCCGAGCCCGAGGGCACGAGGAAATTGATCACGCTCTGGACGAAGAACATCAGCCAGGCCGACACCATTTCGGGTAGATGCACCAGCCCGGAAGCCAGCGTGTACAGAATCGTGTTCATCACCGAAGGTTCGGCCGGATCGGTGCCGCCGAGCAGCAGGACCAGACCGGCGGCCATGCCGACCACCAGCACCGCCGGCACCAGGCCGGCCGCACCTTCACGAAAAGCTCGGGCCTGGGCGTTGGCGCTCAGGCGATGCGCGCCGGGCAGCAGATACAAAAGTCCGATCGCCAGTCCCAGGGTGAAGAACTGCGCGGCGATTTCGGGGATGAAGTACTCGTGCACGACCACGCCCCAGATCACCCAGCCGATGCCGGCGACGATCAAAAACAGCGCCAGCGCATCGCGCGCGGAAAATTCGACCCGGTCTTTGCGCTCGCCCGAGTCTTCGTTCTGACCGCCGCGGAAGTAGGCATCGGTCGCATAGCAGGGCGAGCTCTCCGGCGATCGATAAACCTTGCGCGCCCACCACAGAGTCAGGACGATGCCGACGGTGGTGAACACGGCCCAGATGACCATGCGCAATGGCGCTCCGCTGAACAGCGGCACATCGGCGATACCCTGGGCAATGCCGACATTGAAGGGGTTCATCCAGCTTGAGGCAAAACCGACCCGCGAGGCGACGAAGGTCACCAGCACGGCGGTGATGGCGTCGTAGCCCAGGCGCACGATGATGGGGGCCAGCAGGATCACGAAGGCGATGGTTTCCTCGCTCATGCCGAAGATCGCCCCGCCCAGGGAGAACAGGAAAAACAGCAGCGGCAGCACCAGGATCGGTTCGCTGTCGGTACGCTGGATCAGGGCGCGGACGCCGCGGTCGATGCAGCCGGTTTTCAGAATGATGCCGAACGCACCGCCGACCAGCAGCAAAAAGGCGATGATGCCGATGGCCGCACTGGTCCGCGAGCCTGAGGTCAGACCCTCGAACGGCGCATTCAAAAACCCGACCGCTTCGCGATCGGCGTTGAACAGCGGGGTGCCGGGCGCGCCGCGCTCGCTCAAACTGAAACTGTCGAGGACAACCGGCAGCGTGCGACCTTCGGCGTCGAGTTCAACCTCGAAGCTGCCGGCGGGGACGACAAAGCTCAGGACCACCAGGGCGACGGCGATGCCGAACAGGATGACCAGCGTGTCGGGAGCGGACCGCGCGGCCGGTTGAGCGCTCACTGGGCTCGACTCACCGGCAGGGCGCGCTCGATCAGGCCCAGGTGATCAAGACCGGGCGGCAGCGTGCCGTACAGCAGCCCCTGATCGCCGAGCAGCCGGGCTTGAATGAAGCCGTTGGCCACCATCCCGGCGCCGGACTCGATCAGAACGGCCGCCTGCAGGGCCAGGGCCAGGGCCTCGACCATGCGCCGGGCCTGCTGCTGGGCCGAGGTCGGCTCGGACAGATCGATCTGCAGGCGCTCGATGACCTGGCGGAATTCCGGAGCCGCGGCCAGTGCCGGCTCGACAAAAGCCAGCAGCGCTTCCAGACAGCGCGGCTCGCGTCTGATTGCGCGCAGCACGTCCAGGCACTGGACGTTGCCGGAGCCCTCCCAGATCGCGTTGACCGGCGCTTCGCGGTACAGGCGCGGCAGGATGAATTCTTCCACATAGCCGGCACCGCCCAGGCATTCCTGGGCCTCGTTGATCAGACCCACGGCGCGCTTGCACACCCAGTATTTGGCAATCGGAGTGGCAATGCGGGCGATCAGTTCCGAGGCCTCGTCGCCGGCCTCGGCCTGTTCGAAGCGCCGGGCCAGGTGCAGGCTCAAACGCATGGCGGCCTCGGATTCCAGCGCCAGGTCGGCCAGCACGTTCGTCATCAGCGGCTGGCGCGCCAGCGGTTTGCCAAAAGCTTCACGCTGCGCGCAGTGATGCAGGGCCTGGGCCGAGGCCTGGCGCATCAGCGAGGCCGACCCGATCACGCAGTCCAGGCGGGTTTCAGCCACCATGCGGATGATGGTGGCAACCCCACGGCCGGGCTCACCGACCATCTGCGCCCAGGTGCCCGGATACTCGATTTCCGATGAGGCGTTGGACAGATTGCCCAGCTTGTCTTTGAGCCGCTGGATATGAATGGGGTTGACGCTGCCGTCCGGGCGAAAACGCGGCACGAGGAAGCAGCTCAGGCCTTCCGGCGTCTGCGCCAGGCTCAAGAAAGCGTCCGACATAGGCGCCGAGCAGAACCACTTGTGGCCGACCAGCTCATATTCTTCGCCGGCGCCGGCCGCGCCGAGGGGCTCGGCGGTGGTGGTGTTGGCGCGCACGTCCGAGCCGCCCTGCTTCTCGGTCATCGCCATGCCCAGGGTCACGCCGCGCTTTTCCACAGCCGGTCTGAAGGTCGGGTCGTAGACGCCGGCAAGGATCCTCGGCTCCCACTCGGCCGCGATCTCCGGCTGCTCGCGCAGCGCCGGGATGGCGGCATGGGTCATGGTCATGGGGCACATGGTGCCCGCATCGAACTGGTTGTGCAGATACATCAGCGCCGAGCGCGCCACGCGCGCGCCGGGCTTGCCGGTCCAGGTCAGCGAGCTCAAGCCATGGCCGATGCCGAGCGTCATCAGCCGGTGGTAGCTGGGATGAAAATCGACCTGGTCGATGCGCCGGCCGTAGCGATCGTGCGTGCGCAGGACGGGCTTGTGCCGGTTGGCCGGATCGCCCAGGTCAAGGATTTCCGAGCCGGCGATGGCGCCGTATTCACGCAACGAATCCTCGAACTCGGCCGCGCCTTCCTGCGACACGGCCTCGCGCAGCGCCAGGTCGCTTGAGTAGGCGTCGTAGTCTTCCAGCGGGCGAGCCTGATTGAAAACGTCGTGGCTTGCGCTTTGCGGTCGCGTCGAAATCATGCCGATGCCTGGCGTTTGGATCCGCGTTGCAGTATATCGGCCGGATGATGGGCGATTTCGCCCGGTCTCAGGGTGATTCCAGCCCCAGCACCTCGATAAGGAACATGGTCTCGGCTTCACGCTGAAAGTCGCGGTTGGACTGGCGCGCAAAGCCGTGTCCTTCGTCCAGGGCCAGCAAATACCAGGGATCGCCTCCGGCTTCGCGCACGGCGGTGAGGATCTGCTCGGCCTCCGAGGCCGGCACGCGCG
>CAZUTZ010000064.1:0-11191 GCA_964623655.1 uncultured Wenzhouxiangella sp. | reverse complement strand
TCCCTGGTCCCTGGTCCCTGGTCCCTGGTCCCTGGTCCCTGGTCCCTCCAAATCTCAACAAGCCTCAAATCGATTCGCCGAACGATTCTTCCTCACGTGAGCAGGATCCCAGACGCGCCCGTTCATGGTGATCCAGACCCCTGGCGGCAGGGCCTGGACGGCGCCAATGGCGCAGCCGATGTTGAACACGGCGTCGGAGTCGATGAAGCGCGCAGGGTGCAGGGCGCCGGTCATTACGATGACCCGCTCTCCGAGGTCTTCCAGCACGGCTGCCGTGTCGGTCATGGTGTCGGTGCCGTGGGTGATCAGATAATGCTGATCGTCGCTGGCCAGCACCGCAGCCCGGATCAGGGCGCGATCATCATCGGTCATGTGTAGAGAATCCTTGCGCAGCAGCGCGCGCACCTCCCAGCGAAAGGCGACGTTCATGGCGTTGAGGATCCGGCCGATTTCCGGTTCTCCGATCTTGTAATCGGACTTGTCGTCGTAGTAGATCTTGTCGATCGTACCGCCGGTGGTGAGGATGTTGAGCTTGTCCAAGAGTCGGGCCTGTCTGCCTTCAGGAGGGTGGAGGAAGTGCAGTAGTATAGCGACGATGAAACGCGTTGCCCTTGCCTTGCTGCTGCTCGTTTTGTCGTCTCAAGGCCGTGCTCTGGAGCCGATTGGCGACGACGAGATTGCCCTGCTGCACTGGCTGCCGCAGACGGCCGAACAGGCGCTGCTGCGCACCCGGGCTCTGCAGGTCTGGCTGAATGAGGAGCCTGGTGATCTCGGCGACTGGCGCCGTCAGGTCGATCTTCGAGGTCTGAACCTGGAGCGCGAGGCGGCCCGCTGGCAGCCCATCCTGGCGTCTCCGATCGATGGCCATCTGGGCTGGCTGGTTCAGGCCAGCCGGCAAAACCTGGCCGCACCCGCCACCGCGCGGCAGGCGCGCGCCACGCTGGCCAGCCTCGCCGGCCTGTCGCCGCCGGGCAATCCCCTGCCGCCATCGACTCGCCGGGCCGCGGAGTCGACATGGAGCGATTTCAGAGGCCGGCTCGAGGCCGAGGGAATCGAATATGGTGAACTTGAACTGGCTGCTTTCTGGGCCGGACCGCGCAGCCTAGGGGCGCAGGCCGACGAGGCCGATCGTCGTCATGCCGCCGAGCAGGTCCGTCGTGCCGGGATCGATCGGGATCTGTCTTCTTCGGAACGCCTGGCGCTGCTGGCCCGGATGGCGCAAGCCGAAAGCGCCGCAGCGTGGCGGCGCGGAGATGATTTGCCCGCACTGTGGCTGCTGCTGGAAGCCCTGGTCTGGTCACTTCCGCTGGACGATGCGGACCTTCACAAACGCGTCGCCGCGCTGATCGAGGACATGATCGAGGGCGGTGAGGCGCGTCAGCGCGCCGTGGACCTGGCTTTTCCCGTGGTGCTGGCGCAACTGCAGGATGCGGCGTCGTACCTGCAGGCGGAAACGCCCGTGCCCGATCGGGCGGCTTCGGAGTTGCTCGACGCCTATTTCCGCCTCGCGCTGTTCGTACCGGACGCCAATTTCTACCTGAATCAGCCGGTTCGCGAGCATATCCGCGAAGCGCTGGTCGAGTGCCAGGTCGATCCCGGTCTGGTTGGACCGCTGCCGCGGCCGTTGTTCGAGCAGTGCCCGGAGCGCATCTTCGGGCTGCTTCAGGACGGCCTGGACAGCGACGAACTGGTCGGCGGTGCGGACGGCCCGTTCGCCCCGGAGTTCCTGCGCCGTGAACTGAGCCTGGCCAGCTGGCAGCGCGCCCGCTATCTCGATGGTTATCTCAACTGGGATCTGCGGGCCGGTTGCCAGGCGCCGGAGTGGGTCAGTCCACTGGAATGGTCCATCCTGATCCAGTATCTCTCGACCTGGGTGCCGCAAAGGCCGGTGTTTTTCGGCACCGCACGCTGGCAGGATGCCCTGGAGACCTTGCTGGACGCTGACGCTCAACGGGCCGAAGCCAGGCTGACCTGGCTGGACTGCATCACCGGTCACGGTGGGCAGCGCAGCGACCCGATCAGTCGCCTGATCGGTATCCAGTCGCGCGCCCTGGTTTCCCTGGAGACTGCGCTGCAGGAAGCCTACGAGGAATTTCTCGCCGAGCACACCCGGTCGGGCGCCGACATCGATTTGGGCGGGGGCGTCGACCAGGTCACCGGCTACCGGCCGGAGGGCTTGAGCGTGCAACCATGCCGCGATGGCCGGACTTGCGGCGCGCGGGTTGAATTGCCGGTCAGCCGAGCGCTGCTGGGCCTGTTCCCCAATACGTATTTGCTCGCCGATCAGCTGGGTATGGGTGAGCTCGGGCTTTGCTACGACTCGGTGCAGTGGGTCGACCGGGAAATGCGGTCGGCCCGTCCGCGTGATCCGCTGGTGGCCAACTTTCACGGCAGGCTTTCCTTTGAACTGGTGGGCACTTTCGAAGACGGCGGCGGTGAGGAAACCGTGTTCCGGCAGCGTCTGACTTCGATCGAGCGCAGCCATTACCTGTTCGCGGCAGCCAGTGATGATTTGCTGGAGCTGGACTGTCCAGTGTCGCTGGTCGGACAATCAGTCGCCAGTCATCTGCCGGAGGGGCGCATCGGTCTGGTGCCGGACCGTTTGACCTATTTCGTGTCCACGCCGGTGACCGCGGAGAACAAGCTGGTGGCGAATTGGGACCGTGGGGCGGAATGGCGCGACTGGTTTCTTGCCGGAGACCGCGTAGAGCCGCTCGAAACACCGCGTCCGGCCATCCTGGAGGCCCGTGTTCAGGCCGAGCTCGAGGCGCTTTCGGCGCGCCGTGAGCGGCGCCTGGCAACGCGTTTGCTGACCTCGGGACAGTCCGACGAGCTGGGTGCGGCCATGGCCGCAGTCGCCGACAATTCAAGCTTGCTGCGACGGGTGCTTGAGCTGCATTACCCACGCGTGCTGCGTCACGATACCGCTTTGCGATCGACGATGGTCGGCGCCAGAGGACTACTGGGACGGGACCAGGTTCGGCAACTCCGCGACGACGGGCAGCCGATGTCCACCCTGGCGACCGAGGGCAGAGCCCGACTTTCGGTTCTGGAGAGTATCTGGGGTGAATTACCCGAGGCCCTGCGTGAGCAGGGTCAACCGGCGCCGGAAAGGGAGGTGGCTCTTGGACAGTTGCTCGAATTGCGGGCGCTCAGCCGTTCTTCTTCGGCGCTCGTCGAATCGTCGCCAGAGCAGTGAAATAAATGACGATCAGCGCGACCTGTACGAGCGCGAGGGGTCGCACTGCCGGATTGGCAAACGTTTCGGTGACGCCGATCACGAAATACACCAGCAGGACCAGACCTGTGATCACCAGGCCGCGAGGCTGCAGGCGCCAGGCAAAAGGCAGCACGATCAGCAGCGGCAAAACACTCAGGGTCAGCACAACGACCAGCGGCAGGATCTGCGGCGGCTGAAGCCATGCAAACCACGCCAGCTGCACCGGGACCAGGGCCAGCAGCGACCAGCGACACCACGAAAGATTAATCATTTCAGGCGCCCGGCGATGTCTGCCACACGGGCGCCGAGCGCGCGGCATAGCTCGGATTCATCGGCATCCAGCGCACGGTCGCTGTCCTTGCCGGCCAGGTGACTGGGCCCGTAAGGCGTGCCGCCGCTCCGGGTCCGACTCAGGCCCGGTTCGCTGTAGGGCAGTCCGACCATGACCATGCCGTGATGCAGCAGCGGCAGCATCATGCTGAGCAGGGTGGATTCCTGACCGCCGTGCAGGCTGCCGGTGGAGGTAAACACGGCTGCCGGTTTGCCGACCAGCGTGCCCGAGACCCACTCGTTGATGGTGCCGTCGAGGAAATACTTGACCGAAGCCGCCATGTTGCCGAAGCGAGTCGGGCTGCCGAGAATCAAGCCGTCGCACTCGGCCAGATCCTGGGGAGCGACCAGGGCCGGGCCGTCGCTCGAAGGCTCCCGCGCCACCGGATCAATGGCCGAGGTCAGCGGCGCGACGGAGCGCAGCCTGGCGGCGGCGCCGTCCACCGATTCGACACCGCGGGCGATGGCGCGCGCCATTTGCAGGGTGTTGCCGTGTACTGAGTGGCAAACGATCAGGATTTCGGTCATGGGCTGGTCATTTCTCGGGTATGGATTCGGGCGGACGAACAATCGGGCCTGACCGGCTGCGAATGAGGGCAGGCTTGACGCTCGGCAGGGCCTGGCGCTTGTCTGCGATACTCGGTCGTGTCAGCCTAAAGATCCAACGCAATGAACGCCCGCGGCGTTTGATGCTTTTTTGCAACCGTTCGGATGGAAATCAATGGTCAGCGTTTTCGGCAATAACGACGACAATCGAGAAGCAGAGGGCGCCAAAGGTAAGGCTCCGTCGTCAACAAGCCGTGCCCACACGACGCTGGAAGCCTTGCAGGATACACGCTGGCTGAAAGCCTTTGGTCGTCACCTGTGGCAGCAGTTTCGCGAGGATCGCTGCTTCGAGTCGGCCGGCGCGCTGAGCTACACCAGCCTGCTGGCCCTGGTGCCGCTGATGGCCGTGACTTTCGGGGTGATTTCCGCCTTTCCGGTTTTCGACCGCTGGGCCGGGGAGCTGGAGCAGTACATTTTCGCCAATTTCGTCCCGGCAGCCGGAGACACCGTTTATGAGTACGTCAGCGAGTTTGTCGGCCGTACGGCCGGACTGACCGGGGCCGGGACGATCTTTCTGATTGCGACGGCGATCCTGTTGATGTCGAGCATTGAAAAAAGCCTGAACCGCATCTGGCGGGTGCGCACCCAGCGCCGACCGACCAATCGCCTGGTCATTTACTGGGCCGTTCTGACCCTGGGGCCGCTGCTGGTCGGGGCAAGCCTGGTTTTGACCTCCTACCTGGCCGCACTTCCGCTGCTGGCGCCGGAAGTCGTGCAGGGGCTGGTGCAGGAGGTGGTTTTGAAACTGGCCCCGTTCCTGGTCGCGCTGGTCGCTTTCACCCTGGTTTTCATGGTGGTGCCCAACCGCCGCGTGCGCTTGCATCATGCCCTGGCCGGCGCTTTCCTGTCGGCTTTGCTGTTTGAATCGGCCAAGGCCGGATTTGTTTTTTATGTCACCAATTTCCCGACCTATGAGCGCCTGTACGGTGCGCTGGCGACCATTCCTCTATTTTTTGTCTGGATTTACGTCTCCTGGGTGGTCGTGCTGCTGGGCGCAAGCGTGGCTTCGGCGCTGACGACCTTCAACTACCGGCGCGCCGAGTGGCGCTGGAGCGAACGCCACGAGTTGTTGCTGGCGCTGCGTCTGCTCGGCCATTTCTGGCAGGCCCAGCGCCGCGGCGAGGCGCTATCGGTCGGCGAGCTGCTGAGCCGCGAAGCGGCCGCCACCGACGGTCAAATCAGGCGGATTCTGAGCTGGTTTCATGACGCTCGCTTCATCCATGCTGACAATGATGGGGAGTGGCTGCTGTCGGCCGATCTGGACGAAGTGTCGCTCGGGGAACTGTATCGTGCGGGTCCGTTCATATTGCCGATAGGTGAAATTGATCGGCTGCCCTGCGACAGCTACTGGGATCGAGCCCTGATCGATGGTCTGAAAGCCGTTGATCACCGAGCTGACCCGTTGTTCAGGCGGCCGGTCAAATCGCTGTTGACTTTTGACATGGAGACGGAATGAGAATGCGTTGCCTGCCCGCCTTGCTGTTTGCCTGGCTGCTTTCGAGCACTGCCGCGGCCGAAGAACCCATCGATCTGGAGTTGCCCTCGCTCAACGGCGACAACGTCCGCCTGAGCGATTTCCGCGGCGATTGGGTGGTGCTGAATTACTGGGCGACCTGGTGTGCGCCCTGCCGGGAGGAAATTCCGGACTTTTCGCGCATGTACGACGCCAACGACGACATCGTGGTCCTGGGGCTGGCCTTCGAGGACACCGACCCGGAAGATTTCGTCGATTTTCTCGAGCAGTATCCGGCCAGCTACCCAATCCTGATCGTCGACACCTTTGATCCGCCCGAAAGCCTGGGTGCACCGCGCGCCTTGCCGACCACGTTTCTGGTCAACCGCGACGGCGTCAAGGTTGAAACCTGGATGGGCCATATCACCAGCGATCTGATCATCGAGTTCATCGAAGACTATGGACGCTGAAATTCGGGGCTGGCTGATTTCCGGCCGCGTTCAGGGCGTGTTTTTTCGCGAATCCACCCGGCGCCAGGCGGAGCCGCTGGGCCTGACCGGCCATGCGGTCAATCTGCCTGACGGCCGGGTCGAGGTGGTTGCGGCCGGCCCGCCTCAGGCACTGAACCAGCTCCAGGCCTGGCTCGAAAAAGGCCCTCGCATGGCCCGCGTCGACCAGGTCGAAACCTTCGAGCCCGACTCTGACGCTCTAAATGCCCGCAGTTTCCTGACCGGCTAGTCGAACAGCTTCGCTTGCCTGACCGGCCGAAAGCTCCGGCGGTGGGCCGGTGTTGGCCCAAGGCGCTCCAGAGCTTCCAGATGCCCCGGTGTGGGATAGCCTTTGTGCCGGTCGAACCCATATTCGGGGAACTGCGCGTGCAGTGCCAGCATCAGCGCGTCGCGATGGGTTTTGGCAATGATGCTGGCCGCCGAGATCGCCCGATCGCTGCGATCACCGCCGATCACCGTTTGCACCGGCGTGCTGATGCGGGGCGCGCGATTTCCGTCCACGCGCACCAGCAACGGCTGCGGTTGAAGCTGCTCGATGGCTGCGCGCATCGCTTCCATCGTAGCCTGCAGGATATTGATCCGGTCGATGGTCTCAGGACCGACGACCGCGACCGCCACCGCCAGGGCTTGCTCGCGAATCTTTGCCGCCAGCCGCTCCCGCTTTTCGGCGTTGAGCGTCTTCGAGTCGGCCAGACCGACGATGGGGCGGCGTTGATCCAGAATCACTGCAGCGGCGACCACGGGCCCGGCCAGGGGGCCACGTCCGGCCTCGTCGACGCCGGCGATCAGCGGCGGGGTCAGGACTCTCCTGTTGCCGGGTTCAGACATGGCCGAGCCTGTCAAGAACAACTCGGGCCGCCTGGGCGCCCGCATCGCGAGCCAGGGTCTGCCGCCAGTGCTGTGCCTGGCCGCGGTAGTCCGCGACTCGCTCGGGTGCCGCCAGCCAGGCTGCCACGTCGGCACTCAGCTGATCGGCGGTCGCCGCCTTCTGCAGGCGTTCCGGGACCAACTCTTCGCGGCTGAGAATGTTGGGCAGGGACACGTGCCGTGCGCGTACCAGCCTGAGAGAACGCGCCAGGTGGTAGGTGACCGGGGCAAGACGGTAAAACACCGTCAGTGGACATTCCAGCAGGAAGGCTTCTAGCGTGACGGTCCCGGAAGCTGCGACCGCGACATCGGCGGCTTCCAGCCCGGCCCGGGTCTGGCCGCTGAGCAGACGCAGGTCGGACCGTGCCGCCACGTCTTGCAGCAGACTTTCGGCCAGCGTGCGCTGACGCTCTCCGGTCAGCAGCATGAGCAGTTCGGCGTGCGGCAGATCGCGTCGCAATTTGAGCGCCGTCTGTCCCAGCAACGGCACGTGGCGTTTCAGCTCGCCCTCCCGGCTGCCCGGCAACAGCGCGATTACCGGCGTCGACTGGGCCAGTTGAAGCAGCGTGCGGGCCGAGGCCCGATCCGGACCGGCGGCCAGTTCATCGGCCAGTGGATGACCGACAAAGCTGGCCGCCAGTCCGTGTGGCGCATACAGTTCGGGCTCGAACGGAAACAGGGTCAGCAAGTGGTCGAGGGCGCGGGCGATTTTCGGAATGCGCCCGGCTCGCCAGGCCCAGACCGACGGTGAAACATAGTGAATGGTTGGCCGCCCGGCTTTGTGAACCTGGCGGGCCAGGCCCAGGTTGAAATCCGGGGCGTCGATCGTGATCAGGGCATCGGCCGGCCACTCGAGGAGGCGCGCTTTGATGTCCCGGCGCAGCCGGATCAAGCGGGGCAGGTGACGCAGCACTTCGGTCAGGCCCATGACGCTGAGCTGCTCGATATCGAACCAGGTCTCGACCCCGGCGGCGGCCATGCGTGGACCGGTCACACCGGCCAGCCTCACCTCGGGTCTCAAGTCCTTGAGCGCGCGGGCCAGGTCGGCTGCCAGCAGGTCGCCCGAGGCCTCACCGGCAACCAGGACAAGGCGCGGGGCGGACAAGGTGGCGGGCTAGCGCAGCAGGCCGCGGGTGCTGGCGCGCGCGGTGCGGATCATGAGTTCCAGCTCCGGCTGCTCGGGCAGGCGCTGTTCGAGCTCGCTCAGCGCTTCATCGCGGCTCTTGCCGCTGCGGTAGATCAGCCGATAGGCCTCGCGAATGCTGCGGATCTGTTCGGCGTCGAAGCCGCGGCGTTTCAGTCCTTCGCTGTTGATGCCGCGTGGTCGCGGCGGCTGACCCGAGACCATGACGTAGGCCGGCACGTCCTGGCTGACGCCGCCGTACATGCCCAGAAAGGCATGATCGCCGATGCGGCAAAACTGGTGTGCGCCGGAGTAGCCGGCAAAAATCGCGTAATCGCCAACAATCACGTGGCCGGCCAGGGTGGCGCCGTTGGCCATGGTCACATGCGAGCCGACCTGGCAGTCGTGGGCGATATGGCAGTAGGCCATGATCCAGTTATGGTCCTGCACGCGTGTCACCCCGCCGCCGTCGGCGGTGCCGCGGTTGATGGTGACGTATTCCCGGATGGTGTTGCCGGTGCCGATTTCCAGCGCCGAATCCTCGCCGGCGAATTTCTTGTCCTGAGGTTCGTCGCCGATCGAGGCAAACTGAAAGACGCGGTTGTTTTCGCCCAGCCGGGTCTGGCCGGTGATGACTACATGCGGGCCGATGCGACAGCCGGCGCCGATTTCGACCTGCGGCCCGATCAGGCTGTAGGCGCCGATCTCGACATCCGGCGCGATCCGCGCCCCGTCTTCGACAATCGCGGTCGGATGAATCATCGGCCGGGATCGGGCTTGGTTGCGCACAGTAATTCCGCGCTGGATACGGTCTGATCGTCGATCAGGGCGCGCGCCGTGTAGACCCCCATGTTGCGCATCAGGCGTTTTTGCTCGACTTCAAAAATCAGCTGATCGCCCGGCACCACGGTGCGGGTGAAGCGCGCCTTGTCGATCTTGACCAGGTAGTACAGCGAACGCGGCCGGTTTTCGGCTTCACGTGCCAGGTGGGCGAGGCAGCCGGCGGCCTGCGCCATGGCTTCCAGAATCAGCACGCCCGGCATCACCGGATGGCCGGGGAAGTGCCCCTGAAAGAACGGCTCGTTGAAGGTCACGTTTTTCAGTGCGCGAATGTGCGGCGGGTCCAGTTCGTAATCGAGCACCCGGTCGACCAGCAAAAAGGGGTAGCGATGCGGCAGGAGTTCGAGAATGCGCTCGACATCGACAATTTCCTGGTTTTTCTTAGGGTCGGTCATGGCGTACCAGATCCGTGGTTTTCGTTCGTTTTTTCCAGTCGCCGCAGGCGTCTGGCCCATTCATCAAGCTGCCCCAGGCGAACCAGCAGACGCTTCCAGCGGGAGTGTGAGCGTGCCGGGATGCCTGAGCCGTATTCCCCCGGTTCGGTGATGTCATCCAGCACCGTACTCATGGCGGTGATGATGACGGAATCACAGATTTTCAAGTGTCCGCTGATGCCGCTGGCGCCGGCGATCATGCAATAGCGCCCAATGCGGGTTGAGCCGGCAATGCCCACGCAGCCGGCGATGGCGGTGTGGGCGCCGATGTGGACGTTGTGCGCGATCTGGACCTGATTGTCAACGCGAACGTCGTCTTCGAGCACCGTATCTTCAATCGCGCCGCGGTCGATGGTGGTATTGGCACCTATCTCGCAGTCGTTGCCGATGCGCACGCTGCCGACCTGCGGGACCTTGCGCCACCGGCCGCGGTCCATGGCCAGGCCGAAGCCATCGGCGCCGATCACCACGCCGGGGTGAACGATCACGCGCTCGCCCAGGCTGGCCCCGGCGCCGACATAAACCCGAGCGACCAGGCGGCAGTCGGCATCGATCGTGACGCCGTCGTCGATCACGCAGCCCCCGCCGATGCGAACGCGCTCGCCAATGCGAGTACCCGCCCCGATGCTGACTCCGGGCCCGATCCAGGCCGACCGGGCCACATCGGCCTGATCGGAGACCACCGCGCTGGGGTGGACGCCCGGCTCGACGGGCGGGCTTGGTGTGAGTAGTTCGATCAGCCTTGCCCAGTCGACATAGGGATTGGCGCTGACCAGAGCGTTACCCGGATAGGCATCGGCCGCCTCGGCGGTCATGACCACCGCGCCGGCGCGGGTGGTTTCCAGTTCGCTCCGATAGGCAGGATTGGCCAGAAAACTGGCCTGGCTCGGGCCGGCGCCGGCGAGGGTTCCAATACCGTCTATGCGTGCCTGGGCGTCGCCGCGGTAGCTCAAGCCCATTTCACTGGCCAGCTCACCCAGGCGGTAGCTTCGCGTGTTGGCCGATTGCGGTTTCAAGGGGCGTCGTCGCTGTCGGCGAAGTCCTCGGCCAGCCAGTCCAGGATTCGATCGGTGATATCGATACTGGGTGCCGCATAGGCCACTGGACTGGTCAGGATCAGGTCGAAGCCGTGCTCTTCGGCCACTTGCCGCACGGCAACCTCAATGGTTTCCTCCAGCGCCTTGGTCGCTGTGCTGGTGCGAAATCGAAGCTCTTCGCGCAAATCCTCGCGTCGGCGATCGATCGACCGGCGCAGGTTGCGAATGTCTCGCTCGATTTCGCCGCGTCGTTCGGCGCTCATGTCGTCGTTTTCTCTGAGCGAGCGCTGCATTTGTTCAAGACGGGCATCGTCTTCCAGCAGCCGCTGGTTGCGTGGGCGGAATTCCACGTCCAGCGCCTCGCGCGCGGCGACGACCTGCGGTGCGCTGTCGAACAAGCGTTTCATGTCGACATAACCCACCCGAACCGAGTCCGCGTACAGCTGGCCGGACAGCAAGACAAGCAACCATGCCGCAACCAATGACGCGATGCTTGCGCGGCACCTGCGAGGCAAAAGCGTCAGCTTGGCATGCTCGGCGCCCAACATGCCTTCAATTTACACCATCGCCGGTCAGAAAACCTGCCCGAAGGTGAACTGAAGCGCCTGCGTATCGTCGCCGTCGCGCTTGCGCAGCGGTGTTGCCAGGTTGATGATGATGGGACCGATTGGTGCCTGCCAGGTCAGCGAAATGCCGGTCGAGGCGCGCAGCAGGTCGGTATCGAAGGCGCTGGTGTTTTCAAACACGTTGCCGACGTCGATGAACCAGGCCA
>CAZUTZ010000063.1:0-11191 GCA_964623655.1 uncultured Wenzhouxiangella sp. | reverse complement strand
CCTTGTCGCAGGGCCGCCAGACTTCCAGGTTGGGAATCAGGCGCAGCGAGGCCAGGTGTTCGACCGGCTGATGGGTCGGACCGTCTTCGCCCAGCCCGATCGAATCATGGGTGTAAACGTGGATGGCGCCGGTCGGGATCAGTGCCGACATGCGAACGGCATTGCGCGCGTAGTCGGAAAATACCAGGAACGTGCCGGTGTAGGGAATGAATCCGCCGTGCAGGGCCACGCCGTTGGCGATGGCGGTCATGCCGAACTCGCGCACGCCGTAGTACACATAATTACCGCTGGCCGCATGGTCGGTGACATCAACGCTGCCCGACCAGTTGGTGTTGTTCGACCCGGTCAGGTCGGCCGACCCGCCCAGCATTTCCGGCAGCGCCTTGCCCAGCACCTCCAGCGCCATGGCCGAGGCCTTGCGCGTGGCGACCTTGCCCGCATCGGCCTGCATCTCGCCCAGCGCACCGGCCAGCAGGCGACGGAAGCCCTCGGGCAGCTCGCCGCGCATGCGGCGCTCGAACTCGGCCGCGCGCTCGGGGTGAGTGTCCCGGTAGGCGGCCCAGGTCTTGTGCCACTCGCGTTCGCGCGCCTGGCCGGACTCGCGTGCGTCCCAGGCGGCACGAATGTCTTCCGGAACCTCGAACGGGGCATGCGGCCAGTCCAGGGCCTGACGCGTTGCCGCGATTTCCTCATCGCCCAGGGGGGCGCCGTGCGTATCGGCGGTGCCGGCCTTGGTCGGCGCGCCGAAACCGATGGTGGTCTTGCAGCAGATCAGCGTCGGCTGGTCAACATTGGCGCGAGCGTCCTTGATGGCATCGTCAACAGCTTTGGGATCGTGTCCGTCTACCGCTTCGATGACCTGCCAGCCGTAGGCGCGGAAGCGCTCTGGCGTGTTGTCGGTGAACCAGCCCTCGACCTCGCCGTCAATGGAAATGCCGTTGTCGTCGTAGAACACGATCAGCTTGCCCAGCCCCAAGGTGCCGGCCAGCGAGCAGACTTCGTGCGAGATGCCTTCCATCAGGCAACCATCGCCGACAAAAGCCCAGGTCACATGATCGACCAGGGTCAGATCATCGACGTTGTAGCGCGCGGCCAGCAGCTTTTCGGCCAGCGCCATGCCCACGGCATTGGCCAGGCCCTGGCCCAGCGGGCCGGTGGTGGTTTCCACGCCGGGCGCTTCGCCGTATTCCGGATGGCCGGGCGTTGGCGAGTGGAGCTGCCTGAAGTTTTTCAGGTCGTCCAGGCTGACACCGTATCCGCTCAGGTGCAGCACCGAGTACAGCAGCATCGAGCCGTGGCCGTTGGAGACCACGAAGCGGTCACGGTCCCACCAGTCCGGGTTGGCCGGATTGTGCCTGAGATGGTCGTTGAACAACACCTCGGCAATATCGGCCATGCCCATGGGCATGCCGGGATGCCCGGAATTGGCGCGCTGGACGGCGTCCATGGACAAAAAACGAATGGCGTTGGCGAGCTGACGGCGGTCGGTCATGGCAGGGCTTGGGTGGGAAATAAAGGTCAGCCCGCCATTCTGACGTCCAAGCGCCCGCGAAGCAAGGCGCTGGAGGCATGCATGAGGGAATTATTACTGTCTCAGACCAGCCCGCGTTCGGCCAGGGAGACGACTTCGGTGTCGCCGACGATGAAGTGATCGAGCAGTCGAATATCAATCAATCCCAACGCGTCGCGCAGGCGCCGCGTGATGGCGAGGTCGGCCTGGCTGGGTTCGGCCACGCCTGAGGGGTGGTTGTGAGCCACGATCATGGCCGCGGCTCGCTTCGCCAGCGCCTTTTCCACCACCACGCGCGGATGGACATGGGCGGAGTCGATGGTCCCGGTGAAGAGCTCCTCGAAGCTGATGACGCGATGACGGGTATCCAGCATCAGGGCGCAGAAGACTTCGTGCGGTCGGTCGCGCAGGGCGGCCCTCAGGTATTCCCGGGTCGCTTGCGGACTGGTCAACGGCTGACCGCGGGTCAGGGTTTCGCGCAGGTGACGCCGGGCCAGCTCCATGGCCGCATGCAGCTGGGCGTATTTGGCCGGGCCCAGACCGGGCAGCTGGCACAAGGCGTCACGCTCGGTGTCGAGCAGCCCACGCAGCCCGCCGTGCCGGCTCAGCAAAAGCCGCGCCAGGTCCAGCGCCGAGCGTCCGCGCGCGCCGGTGCGCAGCAGGATGGCCAGCAATTCGGCGTCGCTCAGCGTGCCCGGTCCCTGCTCCAGAAGGCGCTCACGGGGGCGTTCGGTCTGTGGCCAGTCGGCGATTCGCATGCGGGTCTCCCGGATCCTCTTGCCAAGGGCTTAAGCACCAGTGTGGCAAGGCAGGACGGATCGACACAGCGTAATAATGACTCGATTTCCTGTAAGAAGTTGACGCGGCAGCCGGAAGCTGAGCGCGGACCAGAATCCTGCTATTCTCCGATTCAAAGGGATTGAGCCTGGCCGACCCCGGCCGGGTTCGCGGAACTGGCGTATTTGCGGACAAGCGTGCGCCGCAAAAGCCGAGCATCGAATACCGCAAGTATTTTGATGCAGCAATGATCGTGATCGCAGGTGCCGGGATTGGCCCTGAACGCGCATGCTGACTGCGCCGGCTCACCGTTGCCAGCGTGTGCGAGGCACGCCAACTGACTTGAATTCAGACGACGACAAATGAGGCAGTTGCAGGTTCGTATTCTTGATGCCAGATTGGGTTCGGTCTGGCCGCTGCCAGCCTACGCCACCAGCGGATCAGCCGGTATGGATTTGCGCGCCTGTCTGGACGATGTCCTCGAGCTTCAGCCCGGTGACACCGCGCTGATTTCTTCGGGTCTGGCGATCCACCTTGCCGATCCACAGCTGGCTGCCTTGCTGCTGCCGCGCTCCGGCCTGGGGCACAAGCAAGGTCTGGTTCTGGGCAATCTGGTCGGTCTGATTGACAGCGATTATCAGGGGGAAGTCAAAATGTCATGCTGGAATCGGGGGCAGGATCTGATTCGCATCGAGCCGGGTCAGCGCATTGCTCAACTGGTCGTGGTGCCGGTCGTGCAGGTCGAGCTCGAAATCACGGATGCTTTTGAGCCCAGCGAGCGCGCCGACGGCGGTATCGGTCACAGCGGGGTCGCATGAAGCTGAAACTGCCACAAGCGAAGCTGAAGCTGCCCCAGGAGATTCCGGATCTCAGGTACTTGCTGATGGGGCTGGGAGCGTTGCTCATGCTCTTGGCTCTGCTGGCGCTCGCGGCTGGCCTGGCGGCCAGGCAATCGCTGCAGACGGCTGAACTGCAGGCGCGTGATCACGCCGCGGAGCTTGGGGGCGAAATCGCGGTGTTGCAGAGTTGGCTGGCTGACCGCAGAGTCGAGCGCGCCGCTGTCGCGACTCGCGAAGCCGGAGCCCACACCAGCGAGAATCTGGCCGATGCGCTGCGTGAGGCGGGCTTCGCGCGTGTGACGGACGTGCAGGTCTTCGATCCGGATCTGGAAACGCTCGGCGAGGACGACGAAGACAATGGTCCTGATTTCGCCACGCTGGAGTTGCTGCTGGAGGCGCGCCGGGCCGGCCAGGCCAGGCCGGAAGCACTCAACGCGCCGGGGCGCAGCGGCGAGTTGGCGCTGGCCAGACGCCTGGGCTCGATTGATCAGCGCGCTGACGGCATCCTGTTGATCCGCGTGCCGGTGGAGATCCTGGCCAACCGGGTGGACTGGTCGACCGACCTCGACTTTGTCGCCCTGGGGCAGGACACGGGCAGCCGGCATACCGAATTGTGGCAGAGAGGCAGCCGACCGGATCGACCGACTTCAAGCACCTCGGTACCGGGGACCCGGTTCTCATTGGCTTGGCATCGGTCGACGATGGCGCCGCCGATCAGCCTGCAGCAATCCAGCATCCTGGCACTGGTCGGGCTCATTTTGTTGCTGCTCGGGCTGCGTGGCTCGATTTCGATGCCCCGGTCAGCACCGAAAACCCCCCGGCTTGGTGTTCCCGGGTCGACCGCAGCTGAGGCCGAATCGGAGAGCGAGTCGTTTGCAGGCGAGAAACCTTCGGCTGCGGCCATCGAAACGATTTCCCGGCCCGACGAGCCGCAAAAGACCCCCATGCCGGTGGCGCGAAAGGGCGCGCCGGAAGCCGAGCGCTCCCCGGCCGCAGATCAGAGCGAATCTGCGCCGGCATCCCCGCGGCCGGACGCCGCAGAGGTTGAGCCGGTGCAGACCGGGATTGCGCGCATCGGTGATCGGCAAGCGGAGCCGGAGCCGCTCGATCCCGAGCCGCAGGCGCAGCCTGAACTGGAACTGGACCGGACCGAGGAGGCGGAAGCTCCGCGCGAAACCGGGCCGGCGTTGGAACGCAATCCGGAACCGGAATTGGAGCCCGAATCCGAACCCGATCCGCAGCCGGCCGAAACCCCGGTACCGGCGCAAGACGCCGGATCCGCGAGGAAAAGGGCCTCGCGGTCCGATCAGTCCAGGTCGCAGCGGACCAAACCCAGCCCCGTGGAGCCCAGCCTGTTCAGCGATGCCGGCATCCTCGGCCGGGTTTCGGCGGGCCTGGACGCGCGTGCGGCGACCATGATTGGTCAGGCTATCGGCGGGCTGGCCAAAGACAGAAAAGTGAGCCGGATGGCGGTTGCGCGTGACGGACGCTTGTCCGGTCCATCACTGCTCGCCGGCTTGACGCAAGGCCTGCGCTCGGCCGGTATTGACGTCGTCGATCTGGGCGCCTTGCCGTCACCGGCGCTGAATTTTGCCGCCCATGCTCTGACCGGCCAGTCTTCGATCATGGTCAGCGGGGAACACCTGGGCGGCGAGTGGAACGGGTTTCGGGTGCGCTTGCAGGGCGAGACGCTGTGCGGGCAGGCCGTCCACGAAATTCTGGACCGAATCGAAGGCGGTAGCCTGACCTACGGCAACGGCCAACTTGAAGAAGTCAGCATCATCGAGCGCTATCTGCAAACCCAGATTGCCCGGTTTGAACTGGAGCGTCCCCTGAAGGTGGTCGTCGATTGCGCCAACGGCATTTCGAGCCTGGTGCTGCCGCGGCTCCTGGCGGAGATCGGTGCGGACGTGATTCCACTTTCCGCCGACGTCGACGGTGCTTTTCCGAATCATCCGCCTGATCCCTCGCGGCTGGAAAATCTCGAGGATCTGCGTTTGTGCGTGCGCAATTTCCACGCCGATCTGGGGCTGGCCATTGGTGGCGACGGTGATCGCCTGGTCATGGTCGGCCCCGATGGCGAGGTGATCTGGCCGGACCGTTTGCTGCTGTTGCTGGCACGGGGGCTGAGCGAGATCGAACAGGGCGACCTGATCGTGCATGATGCGCTTTGTTCGCCTCGGCTGGAGGCTGAAATCGGCTCGATGGGTGGCCGGGTCCGAGCGACCGAGCTCGGAACGCCGGCGGTGTGGCGCGCAATCAAAGAGCACGGAGGTGTCCTTGGCGTCACGTTCGACGGTCAGTTCATCCTGCCCGAAGAGGGCACGGGCGCGGCCGACGGCCTGCTGACGGCCTGTCGGCTGCTGGAGACGCTGGCGGCCGATACGCGCGACATTGATGAAATTCTCGGCGAACTTCCGTCCTGGTTCAGCATGCCGGCAGCCTTCGTGGTCACGCGGCCGACGCCGCCCGAGGACTTGCTCAATCAGTTGCTGGAGGGAGCCGACGTCAGCGATGCCGAGGTCAGCAGCGAGCAGGGCTTTACCATCGACTATGGGCATGCCTGGGCGCGGATCTGCCAATCGGCCGGCGGCAACGGACTGGTCATTCGTATCGAGGGCGACGACGAAGAAGCCGCTCGGGACCTGGCTTTGCTGGTTCGTCAGATGCTCCTGGCGGTCGACGAACGACTCCAGATCCCGTTCTGATAGCGGCTCCCCGGCGATGGCCGCGCTGTGCTTCAACAAGCCTTTTCGGGTGCTCTCGCAGTTTACCGACCCTCAGGGCCGCGCGACTTTAGCCGACTACATCGACTGGCCCGGTATTTATGCGGCAGGACGTCTCGACTATGACAGCGAAGGTCTGCTGGTCCTGACCGACGATGCCCGCCTCAAGACCCGGCTGGCCGATCCCGCCTCGGAGACCGCTAAAACCTATCTCACCCAGGTCGAAGGCCGGGTTGATGTCACCGCGCTGGAGCGACTCAAGCGGGGCGTGGCGCTTAAAGACGGTCCCGCGCGCGCGACCGGCGTCAAGCTTCTGGCCCGGGCGCCGGGCTGGCTGTGGAAGCGCGAGCCGCCGGTCCAGCCGCGTCCCGGCAAGCGGACGTCCTGGCTGGAAATCACGCTGACCGAAGGCCGCAATCGCCAGGTAAGGCGCATGACCGCCGCCGTCGGCCTGCCCACCCTGCGCCTGATTCGCACCCGTATTGGTCCTTACGAACTCGGTGATCTTCAGCCGGGGCAGTGGGTTGAAGCAAAATCGGAGGTTTAGGAGGGTTCAGGGTTCAGGAGGAGGCAATAGCCAGCTTTTCCTGAACCCTGAACCCTCAATAAGCAAACTCCCGAAAAATCCGCCGCACGTCGCCCTCCCAGCGGGACTCATAAGCAGCCAGCTTGACTTCGGCCGGCGTGGTGCCGCGGTCGACGACGTCTTCAAGCGCATTGAGGAAACCGCCCTCGTGGTCGCCGGCGCCGTTGTAGCGCTGCCGGCGGGCCAGTCCGCTGCGGGCCAGGCTGAGCAGTTCGCGGGCCAGTTCGCGCACGGTTCTGCCGCCAATCCTGGCTTTCAGTCCGATCCGTGCGACCTCTTCGCGCAGCTGCTGGCGCTGCTCCAGCGTCCACCCCTGAGTCAGCTCCAGGCAGGCGGCCAGGCTGGACTCGTCGTAGAGCAGTCCGACCCAGAACGCGGGCAGGGCGCACAGGCGTCGCCACGGCCCGCCGTCGGCGCCGCGCATTTCAAGAAAGCGTTTCAGGCGCACTTCCGGGAAAGCCGTGGTCAGGTGGTCCTCCCAGTCGGCCAGGGTCGGGTACTGGCCCTCGAAGCCGGGCAGTTTGCCGGCCAGGAAGTCGCGGAACGAGCGGCCGGCGACATCGTGCAAGCGACTCCCCCGGCGCACGAAGTACATCGGCACATCCAGCATCCAGTCGACGTAGCGTTCAAACCCCATCCCGTCTTCGAATACCCATGGCAGCATGCCGGTGCGATCACGGTCGGTGTCGGTCCAGACCTGGCTGCGATAACTCAAAAAGCCGCTGGGCTTGCCTTCGACAAAGGGCGAGTTGGCAAAAAGCGCGGTGGCGATCGGCTGCAGGGCCAATGAGGCGCGGAATTTGGCCACCATGTCGGCTTCGCTGCTGAAATCCAGGTTGACCTGCACGGTGCAGGTGCGCTTCATCATGTCCAGGCCCATGCTCCCGACCTTGGGCATGTAGTTGCGCATGATCACGTAGCGTGCCTTGGGCATCCATTCGATGTCTTCGCGCCGGGCGGTGGGGTGGAACCCCAAGCCGATGAAGCCGATGCCGAGGGGCTCGGCCACGGCGCGGACTTCGGCCAGGTGCGCGTTGACCTCGCTGCAGGTCTGGTGCAGGTTGTCGAGCAGCCCGCCGGAAAGTTCGAGCTGACCCCCCGGTTCCAGGGTGATGGAGCAGCCGTCGGGTTTTTTCAGCGCGATCGGCAGGCCGTCCTCTTCAATTGTCTCCCAGTCGAAGCGTTCGGCCAGCCCTTCCAGTACCGCCCGGATACCGCGCGGCCCGGCAAAGGGCAGCGGTTGCAGGGTGTCGGTGCAAAAGCCGAACTTCTCGTGCTCGGTGCCGATGCGCCACTCGGACTCGGGGCGCGAGCCCGAGGCCAGCCAGTCAGCAAGCTGCTGCGGCCGGGTTAGAACGTCTTTTGGGTCCACGGCATGGCCTCGAGGCTTAGAATGAGATGCCAGATTATCGTCGTTTCCGGGATCGACTGCATGCTCATGCCCACGCCTTTTCGCACTCTGCTGCTTTGCCTGGCCGGCTGGATGCTTGCCGGACCCTTGCCCGCGGCGAGCCTGGAGCGGGGCCTTGGCCCGGAGCCCGACGCGCTTGATCTGCATATGGCTCAAAGCCTTTCGGCGCTCAACGTGCTGCGCGATCTGCACGAGGGCCTGATCACGCTGGATGCCCGCGCCGAACTGGTGGCGGGGGTTGCCAGGGACTGGACCGTCAGCGATGACGGTCGCTTGTGGCGCTTCGAGCTCGACCCCGAAGCGCGCTGGTCGGACGGGCAGCGCATCACCGCGCAGGACTTCGTGGATGGCTGGCGGCGCGCGCTGGACCCGTCCACGGCGGCGCCCATGGCCGGCATGCTCGATATGGTCAGCGGTGCGCGCGGCGTTCGCGCCGGCGAGCTGCCTCCCTCTGAACTGGGCGTTTCGGCCGAGGATGAAAGCCGGCTGGTGGTCGAACTGGACGAGGCTACGCCATGGTTCGCCGAACTCTTAACCCATCCGCTGACCTTTCCCTGGCCCGGCGATGAATCGACGCGCTATAGCGGCGCGTTCAAGCTGGCCGAACGCGTCCCGGGCGCACATGTGCGGTTGAAGGCCAATCCGGCTTTTCGGGACGCTGCGCAGGTCGGTCTCGACCAGGTGACCTGGCACGTCATTGAAGAGCCGTCGGTGGAGCTGTCGCGCTATCGTGCCGGCCAGCTGCATATCACCGAGACCATTCCGCCCGGGCGGTTTGAATGGATGCGAGAGCAGTTCGGCGATCAGCTGCGCATCTCGCCCTATCTCGGCACCTTTTTTCTTGCCTTCAACGTCGGCCGGGAACCCTTCGCCGGGGCCCGCGAACTGCGCCGGGCCCTGAGTCTGGTCATCGACCGTGAACTGCTGACCGAGCGTGTGCTGGGTGCCGGCGAGGTGCCCGCCTATGGACTGATTCCGCCGGGGATGCCGGGCTGGGACCAGGCCCGCGCCCCGGATGAACGCCCCATGGCCGAGCGCATCGCCGAGGCGCGCGAGCTCTATGCGGCCGCCGGATTCAATGCGCGGCAGCCCTTGCGCGCCGAGCTGCGTTTCAATACCTCGCTGACCCATCGGCGCATGGCCGCGGCCATCGCGGCGATGTGGCGGCAGCATCTGGGCGTGGAAACGCGTCTGGTCAACGAGGAGTGGAAGGTGTTCGTGGTCAACCGCCGCCAGGGCCGGATCACCGAAATCGTGCGCGGCGGCTGGATTGCCGACTGGCGCGACGCCGGCAACTTTCTGCAGCTGTTCGAATCGGCCAGTCCGCTCAACTACAGTTTTTTCTCCGATCCGGACTTCGACGAGCTGATGCAGCAAGCGGGTCGGCGTTCCGGCCAGGCGCGGCTGGACGCTTTGCGTCAGGCCGAGGAACGATTGCTCGAGCAGCATGTCATCATCCCCCTGTACTTCTACGTCTCCAGGCACCTGGTCAAGCCCGAGGTGCGTGGGTTCAAGGACAACGTCATGGATATCCACCTGTCGCGCTGGCTGTGGCTGGAATGAAGCGGTTTCTGGTCCTGGCGGTTCTGCTTGTGGCTGCCTGCGGCGAGAAGCCGCCGCCGGACGAGCCGCGCCCGCCGCGCCTGGCGCAGCCGGTTGCGCTGGTGCTGGATGAACAGGGCCGGCCCCTGCCCGAAGTGCTGGCCGACGACCAGGTGCTGCACCGCGGTAACGTCGAGGAGCCCAAGACACTCGATCCGCACCTGGCCGAGGGCGTGCCCAGCGCCAACATCCTGCGTGATCTGTTCGAGGGGCTGACGTCAACGGCGCCGGACGGCCGCATTGTCGGCGGTGCAGCCATTCACTGGGACATCAGCCGCGACGGGCTGACCTACACCTTTTTTCTCGACCCGGACGGTCGCTGGAGCAACGGCGACCCGGTCACCGCCGAGGATTTCGTCTGGTCCTGGCGCCGCGTGGTCGACCCTGGCACCGCCGCCACCTACGGTCGCATGCTTGCGCCGGTGGTCAATGCCGAGGCCATCTTCGCCGGTCGTCTGCCGCCGGAGGAGCTTGGCGTCGAGGCGCTGAATCCGACCACCTTCCAGGTGCAACTGGACGCGCCCACGCCGTATTTTCTCGGCTTACTGACCCATCCGACCACCTATCCCGTGCACCGGCCCAGCCTGGAGGCCCACGGCAGCCGGCATGTGCGGCCCGGCAACCTGGTCTCCAACGGCGCGTTTCGGTTGGTCGACTGGCAGGTGCGCTCAAGCATCGGCGTCGAGCGCAATCCGTATTTTCGCGACGCCGACCGGGTGATCCTCGACCGCGTGGTCTTTTACCCGTTTGAAGACGAAAACACCGAGTTCAACCGTTTTCGGGCCGGCGATCTGCACTGGACTCACCAGGTGCCCAGCGGGCAGTTCCGATGGCTCGAGCGCAACATGCCCGAAGCGCTGCACGTCGCGCCCTGGTTTGGCACCTATTTCTTTACCTTCAACCTCACCCGCGAGCCCTTCCGCGACAATCTGGAGCTGCGCCAGGCCCTGAACCTGGCGATCAATCGGGAAATCATCACCGAGCGCGTCACCCGCTTTGGTGAAATCCCGACTTTCAGTCTGGTGCCGGCCGGTCTGCCCGACTACGACCCCTCCCTGCCCGACTTTGCCGAATGGACCCAGGAAGAGCGCGAGGCCGAAGCACAGCGCCTGTTCTTGCAGGCTGGCTTCTCCGAAAGCGACCCGCTGACCGTGGAATTGCGCTACAACACCTCGGAAAATCACCGCAAGATCGCCGTTGCGGTGGCCGCCATGTGGCGCGAGGTGCTGGGCGTGCGCACGCGATTGATCAACGAGGAGTTTCGCGTCTTCCTGCAAAACCGCGCCCAGCGGCGCATTACCGAAGTCTTTCGCGGCGGCTGGATTGGCGATTATCAGGATGCTTTCACCTTTCTCGAAATCTTTCACAGCGAGCATGGCCGCAATGACGCCGGCTACGACAATCCGCGCTTCGATCGCCTGCTGGAGCAGATCGCCGCCGAGCGCATTCCTTCTCGGCGACGTAACCTGATGGCCGAAGCCGAGCGCAAGCTTCTGGCCGACCAGGTCATCATTCCGGTGTTCACCTACGTCTCCAAGCGCCTGGTCGACCCGCGCCTGGCCGGCTGGCAGGAAAACATCATGGACCAGCACCTGAGCCGCCATATGTTCTTGCTTCGGGAGCGCTCGGTTGCAGAGGCACCCTCGGAGGAGTTGGATGAATGACGGTACTGCATCACGCAGAGGCGCGGAGACGCAGAGCACGCAGAGAAAAGAGATCAACGTGATTACTGCTGCGGCC
>CAZUTZ010000062.1:0-11229 GCA_964623655.1 uncultured Wenzhouxiangella sp. | reverse complement strand
GATCATGACCGGCCGCTGGCCAGGCGTGGTCGGCGGGCGGCGCCGCTGATGGGTGGAGCGATTGCCGAAACCGGCGCGCTGCCCCAGCGCGTGCTGTGCTCGACGGCAAAGCGCACTCGCCAGACGCTTGATCTGGCCGCCGCGGATTGGCCGGGCACGATGGCGGTCGACTATTTGCCGGCGCTCTACCACGCCGGGCCGGAAGACCTGATGCGCAGCGTTCGCGGGCACGGCGGAATCTCGGAGACACTTATGGTGGTGGGCCACCAGCCCGGGCTGCAGGAATTCGCGCTGGAACTGATCGGCCAGTCCGGCGGCAGGATCGTCAAGCGAATGGAAAAGAAGTTTCCCACCGCCGCGCTCGCGCTGATTGAATTGGAAATCGACGACTGGGGCGAGCTTGAACGGGGCGACGGACGGCTGGTCCAATTTCTTCGCCCGCGTGATCTGGAATCCTGATCACCACCGATAGGACCGGCCGTCATGCTAAATCGGCTACGGCAATCTTTTAAGCTAAGGCTAGTTATTTGTCAGGAAGCGTCAATCATGCGTGAGTTTTTAAATCCAACGGGTGCGGCCCTGGCCCTGCTGCTGTTCAGTTTTATGCCACTGACGGTCGCGGCTGACGACCCCGCCCCCGCCGATCTGGTGTTCCATAACGGTCAAGTGCTGACCATGGACAGTGACCGGCTCGAGGCCGAGGCCGTCGCCGTGCGCGGCGGCGTGATCGTGGCAGTCGGCGATGAGGCGGAGGTCGAATCATTCATCGGCTCGGACACCCGGGTGATCGACCTGGCCGGCCGCAGCCTGCTGCCGGGGCTGGTGGAAGGCCACGGCCACTTTCTCGGTTACGGCGAGTCGCTGATGACGCTGGACCTCCGCGACACCAAGTCTTTCGAGGAAGTCGTCGAGCGGGTTGGTGAAGCGGTCGAGGAGGCCTCGCCCGGCGAATGGATTACCGGCCGCGGCTGGCACCAGGAGAACTGGACCGACGAAGATATGGATTTGTTCGACGGCGTTCCCGCCCACGCGCCGTTGAGCGAGATCACCCCCGACAATCCGGTCATGCTGGTTCACGCCAGCGGACATGCCGTCTATGCCAACGCTCTGGCTTTGCGCATGGCCGGCATTACCACGACCACGCCCGATCCCGACGGCGGAGAGATCGTCCGCGATGATGACGATGAGCCGACGGGATTCCTGCGCCAGGCCGCGCAGCAATCGGTCCGGGATCGGCACTCGGCGTGGCTGCAGGGGCTGGGCGAGGATGTGCGTGAGGAACGTTTCGCGCGGCAGGTCGAACTGGCCGCAGACAGCGCGCTTTCTCACGGCATCACTTCTTTCCATGACCAGGGTTCGAGCTTCGATGAAATCGATCGCCTGATTGAATTGGACGAGCGCGGCGAATTACCCTTGAGGCTCTACGTTGCCGTGGGCGGAGAGAGCAATCCGGATCTGGATCGGCGTTTGCCCGACTACTGGCGGCCCCCCGAAAATGGCGAGATGCTCGTCGTGCGGTCGGTCAAGCGTCATCTGGACGGTGCTCTGGGCACGCACGGCGCCTGGCTGCTGGAGCCCTACGAGGACCGACCCGACACCATTGGCCTGCAGCAGTTGCCGCTGGCGGATCTGCGCGAGACCGCGGCCATCGTTTTCCGCCACGGGTTTCAACTCAACACCCACGCCATCGGCGACCGTGCCAACCGGGAAGCGCTGGAGGCCTATGAATCCATCTATCGCATGGCCGGCGATGACTCACCGCGCTGGCGCATTGAGCATGCGCAGACGCTGCATCCCGACGATGTGCCGCGCTTTGCCGAGCTGGGGGTGATCGCTTCCATGCAGGGCATTCACGCGACCTCCGACGGGCCGTGGGTGGCTGATCGCCTGGGCGAACAACGGGCCGAACGCAAGGCCTATGTCTGGCGCTCGCTGCTCGATGCCGACGCGGTGATTTGCAACGGCAGCGACGTGCCGGTCGAGCCGATCTCGCCGATTGCGTCTCTGCACGCTTCGGTGACGCGCGAAATGGCCGACGGCGAGCGGTTCTTTCCCGAGCAGAGCATGGAGAGGATGGAAGCGCTCAAGTCCTACACCATCCATTGCGCTTACGCCGTTTTCGAAGAAGAGCGTCTGGGATCGATCGAGGCCGGCAAACTGGCCGATCTGGTCGTTCTGAGCGGCAATTTCATGGGCGTCAGCGACGACGAACTGGCCGCACTCGAGGTCGACATGACCATCGTCGACGGCCAGATCCGCTTTGAGCGTGAATGAGCTCTTGACCGTGGCTCTTTGACTGCGATGCCCGGGCCCCGGGATCCCCGGGGCCGGCTCAGGAACGTTCGGCGGTCTTCAGTAGCCAGTAGGTGCCGCCCAGCGCCAGGATGGCTCCGCCCAGGCCCAGAAGATAAAGCGGGTCGACGCCTTCAACGTCCATGACCATGAATTTGCGTACCACCGCCATGATGGCGATCAGCACCACGACTTCAACGTGGATGAAACCGCCCAGACGGCCTTCTTCCTCCATGGTGCGTACGATCGAATTGTTGAATTCCATCGCAATCAGAATGGTCAGCACCATGTCGAAGATGGCCTGAAAGAGGCGGAAATCGAACGGGTCCTGTGTTTCTATGAACAGCAGGGAAAAAACGTTGCTGATCAGGAAAAACATCGCCACCAGCACCAGCAGGCCGATCGACAGGCTCAGGAGCAGTGAAACGATGCGCTCGAAGCGCCGGTACTGAGACAGCTCGGACCACCCTGTGCTGATCTCGGGAAAATAGCGCTGCAGTCGGCTTTTCTGATCGCTCATGGTGCGGGTCGGCTGTTATGGGGCATGCACGGGAGTGTACGCCAGCGGCGATTTCAGCGCCTTTAAGTGAGTCAGAAAAAGCGCGCGTAGCGGAAAATGACCTGATGCCGATCCGGGCGGTTGCGCACCGCGCTTTCCCGATAAAAATGCAGGAACCAGACCTGGGGTCCGGTTTGTTTGCGCAAGCCCGGCCCGTATCCGATGACCTGCTCGCGCGAGTCTGGAATGCGGTTTCCGTCGATCCGGTCATCGGTGATCTGGCGGAGATGATATCCGGCCAGACCCAGGCGCAGTCCCGGCGCGATTTCGCGCGAGAAGGCGAGGTTGGTATGCACGGCTCGGCCGGGCTGGATCGAGCCGGCGCCCAGGTTGGTGGCGGGATCGGAATTCTTGCCGGTCCAGAGATAATGCACCCGGCCGCTGATTTCCCACAGGTCGGTGGCCATCCAGGTGAACGCATAATGGGGGTTGAGGCGATAGTTGTTGTTGCCGATGTTGACCAGTCGGTCAGGGTCGTAGGATCCGATCGGCACCGTGACGTTGAAATTGAGTCGCTGCCAGTAGGGACGGCCGAACAGCTCACGCTCCGGCCATTGCAGGACCATCGGGCTCAGGAACAGATCGCCGAGGCCGGCGCGTGTCTGCCCGACCATGGGATTGAGGTCCAGATCGACCCGCACCAGCGGCAGAATGAATTCAGCGCCCCAATTGGCGCCGAAAATCTGATGCTGCGAAAGCCAGGCGATTTGCGTGGCGGCGGAAAAAGCGGTCAACTGCTGCGGGGCTTCGGCGCGAGCACCCTGGGCGTCGCGAAAACGGTCGGCATCGGCGGCGATGAAGGTCTGTTGAAACATGGTGCCGGGCAGCGCTCGTCCGTCGACGAAATTGGTGTTGCCAAGATTGACCGGCGGCAGTGACACTTGCGCTGGCGCGTTCTGGCTGGCCGCGATACCGAGACCGGTGAGTATGATCAGCAGGCTGGAGGCCAACCGTCGGCATAAAGCCGGTTGCTTGAAATCGAGTTTGATCATGGCGCATGTTGCTAGGCGGATTCCTGCCAAGGATATTAGCCGCATGCGCGCGGTCTGACATGAGCGAGTTGACGGAAAGTGATAACGATCAGTGTGCGTATGCGACGTGTAGGGCTGAAACTGGCAGTGCTCGGCGGCGTGGCCGTTCTTGTGGTTTTCGGTTTCTGGGTGTTGTGGACGGAAACCAACCCGGAGAGCGAGCGCGAGCTCAGGATTGCCGCTCAGGATCAGCTGCAAGAGTGGTTTCCGGAGCAGATGGCTTTGTCTCCCGAGTGGTTCGGCTTTCACGCGCCTGGGGAGTCGGAAAACGCAGCGCCGGACGTGATTCTGATCCACGGTCTGGACGAGCCGGGTGGGATCTGGGATGAGTCTTTCCGGGCGCTGGATGAAGCCGGTCTGGTGGCCTGGGAGTTTCGTTATCCCAACGACCAGGCGATTGACCGCAGCGCCGATCTTCTTGCCGAACACTGGTCTGCACTGGACGCCGATCAACCCGTGATTCTGGTTGGTCACAGCATGGGCGGTCTGGTGATCCGTGATTTCGTCACGCGCTGGCGTCATCCGGTCGACGGCGTTGCCGAGGTGGATGGGCCCGAGGTGCTGGGCGTGATCATGATTGCCACGCCCAACCAGGGTTCGGCCTGGGCGCGCCTGCGCGCCTGGCTGCAGGTACGGGAGTGGATTGCCCAAATACCGGAGGGCGAGATTTCGCCGTTTGCGGGATTGCGGCAGGGGACCGGTGCGGCCAAGATTGACTTGCGCCCGGACAGCCGCTTCCTGACCGATTTGAATGAGCGAACGTGGCCGGAGCAGGTTCGGCTTTTCATTATCGGCGGTCAGCTGAGCGAGCCAACGCCCGATATGCTGCGTGGGCTGGACCGGATGGGTGACGAGCTCGCAGTCGTCGACTTGCGAGACCGAGTCGAGAGTTGGTGGGCCGAAACGGGCGAGGGCCTGGGCGATGGTGTGGTTCCGGTCAGTTCGCTGCATTTCGAAGGCGCGCCGGATCCGCTGCTGGTGTCGGCCTCGCATCGCGGCCTGCTGGTGGATTTGCCGCTCGCCGACGGCGAGCCACCGGCCATTGAGCCGATGGTGGAAACGATTGGCGAATGGCGCGGGACGGGCAACCCTTGAGCCGGCTCGTTCAGCCCCACTTCAGGCGGGTCGGGTTAAAAGGAAGCTGCGGGCTTGCCTTTGCGGGCCTGCATGGCCCATTGTCGAGGAGCGCGCCATGACTCGTAAAGCTACGGCTTTTTTGCTGCTGTCCATTCTGTTCGCCGGGATCCTTTCGCCGCTGGTCGCTGAGACCCGGGATGAAGTCAGGGGGTTCAGCGAAGCTGAGCTGGATCAGATGCTGGCACCCATCGCGCTGTATCCGGACACCGTGCTGTCGCACGTCCTGATTGCTTCGACCTATCCGATTGAAATTGTTCGGGCCGCGCGCTGGACTCGAGAGCATCCCGACCTGCGCGGTGAGGCAGCGGTCAACGCGGTGGTTGGCAAGGACTGGGACCCGTCGGTCATGGCGCTGGTGGCTTTTCCGGAACTGCTCTCGCGCATGAACTCCGATCTGGACTGGACGCAGCGGCTGGGCGATGCCTTTCTCATTCAGGAAGAACAAGTCCTCGACAGCATTCAGCGCCTGCGCGGCCAGGCCTATCGGTCCGGGCATTTGCGCACCACCGAGCAGGTTCGGGTGGTTCGCGAGCGCGAAGTGATCTACATCGAGCCGCCGCGTCGGCAGGTCGTCTACGTTCCGGTCTATGACCCGCGAGTGGTCTACGGCTCCTGGGCCTGGTCAAGTTATCCGCCCGTTTACTGGTATCCCGCGCATCGACCGCGTACCCGAGTGGCGCTGTACTGGGGCCCGTCCTACTCCGTGCCACCGGCGTTCTTTTTCAGCTCCTTCCACTGGTCTCGCCGCCAAGTGGTGGTCGTTCATCACCACCACCACTACTACCGGCCGAAACACCCGCGAGTGCGGACGTCTCATTCCAGGCAGCAGCATCATTATTACCGGGGTCGCGATCTGGCTCGCCATGGCTCAGCCCAGCGCTGGCAGCACGATCCGGGGCATCGCCGTGGCGTGGCTTATCACCCGGCCGTTGAAGAACGTCATCGCCGGATGCAAAGCCGCGCGCCAGGTTCGGACAGCGCATCGTCGTCGCCCCCGGCCCGCGTAGCCGACACCCGCAGCAATCAGCGTGAATGGGCCGAGCAGCGCCGCTCCGAGACCCGCCTGGCAGAGCGCCGGACGGAATCGGCGCAACGCGCTCGTTCCGCATCCTCGGACACCAACCGGGCAGCAGGTCGCGCTTCTTCACCCGAGCGGCGGGCTCAAAGCACCCCAAGTTCACCGGCGTCTTCAGAGGCGCGGTCATCGACTCGGCGCTCAGCCGGCCAGGTCGAGCGGCGCCTTCAGGAACGCCCCGGCGCGTCGCGCCAGGCGTCGACAGACAGTCGATCCGGGGCCGATCAATCGGCCCAGCAACGCCGCGCGCCGGCCAGTGATCGTCGGCCAGCCCAGACCCGCCCGAATGCAAGCCGCGAGGGCCGCGTTCAGCAGCGTTCCGCGCCCCGGCAGCATTCAGCCACTCCGCGTGCTTCGCAGTCCCGTCCGGCGCCGCGCTCCGCGCCCCAGCGTCAGTCCGGGTCGCGTCAGGCCAGCCCGCCCAGCCGCCAGGCGCCGCGCGCCGCACCGCAGCGCCAGTCCGGGCGCGCGACGCCACAGCGCCAATCCGGTTCACGCCAGGCCAGCTCTTCCAGCCGCCAGTCTTCGCGCGCTGCGTCGCAGCGGCGCTCCAATCGGCGGGTTGATTAGCGACAGCGCCGCCTTTCTCTTTCTATTCGGCGCCCGATACGGCAAAATTGAGGGCTTTGCCAAAAGCGACTCAGGTCGCGAAGAGATACGCGGACTATCATGGGAAAAATACTCATCATCGGCGCCGGCGGCGTGGGCCGGGTAGCGGCGATCAAGTGCGCCCGGCACCCGGACATTTTTTCGGACATCCTGCTGGCCAGCCGGACCAAGAGCAAATGCGACCGGATCGCGGCCGATATCGCCCGCGATATCGGCGGAAATCCAGTCCAGACCGCGCAGGTCGACGCCGACAACGTGCCCGAGCTGGTCGCGCTGATCGAGCGCTTCGGTCCCGACCTGGTTCTCCACCTGGCCCTGCCGTACCAGGACCTGACCATCATGGAGGCCTGCCTGAAGACGGGTGTGCCTTATCTGGACACGGCCAACTACGAGCCCAAGGACGAGGCCAGGTTCGAGTACAAGTGGCAGTGGGCGCTGCATGATCAGTTCAAGGAACGCGGCATCATGGCGCTGCTGGGCTGCGGCTTCGACCCCGGCGTGACCAGCATTTTCACCGCCTACGCGGCCAAGCACCATTTCGACGAAATTCATTATCTCGACATCGTCGACTGCAACGCCGGCGACCACGGCAAGGCCTTTGCCACCAACTTCAACCCGGAAATCAATATCCGCGAAGTCACCCAGAAGGGCAAATACTGGAAAGACGGGCAGTGGGTGGAAACCGAGCCGCACGAGATCAGCGCCACGCTGACCTATCCCGACATCGGCCCGCGCAAGTCCTATCTGATTTATCACGAAGAACTGGAGTCGCTGGTCAAGAACTTCCCGACGCTCAAGCAGGCGCGCTTCTGGATGACCTTTGGCGATGAGTATCTGACCCACCTGCGCGTGATTCAGAACATCGGCATGGCCGGCATCGAGCCGGTGCGATTCCAGGGTGTCGACATCGTGCCGCTGGAATTCCTCAAGGCCGTGCTGCCTGATCCCGGCGGCCTGGGTGAGAACTACACCGGCCAGACCTCGATCGGTTGCCGCATCCGCGGCCTCAAGGACGGCAAGGAGCGCACCTACTACATCTGGAACAACTGCAGCCACGAGGCGGCTTACGCAGAAACCGGCACCCAGGGCGTGTCCTACACCACCGGCGTGCCGGCCATGATCGGCGCGCGCATGATGATGACCGGGACCTGGTCGGGGCAGGGCGTGTTCAATGTCGAACAGTTCGACCCTGATCCATTCATGGAGCGGCTGAACCTCGATGGCTTGCCCTGGCAGGAAAAATTCGACGTCGATCTGGAACTGTGACCGGCATCGATTACGCGGCTTTTCCGTCGCCCTGCTACATCCTTGACGAGCGACGTCTGCGCGCCAACCTGGCGCTGATTGATCGCGTGCAACGCGAAGCCGGGGTCGAGATCATCCTCGCCTTCAAGGGCTTTGCGATGTGGAAGGCTTTTCCCATCGTGCGCGAATATCTGCCCGGAGCCACCGCCAGCAGCCTGCACGAGGCGCGCCTGTGTTGGGAGGAAATGGGGATGCCGGCGCATACCTACTCGGTGGCCTATTTCCCTGAAGAATTCGGCGAGATTCTGGGCTACAGCAGCCACCTGACTTTCAACAGTCTGGGGCAGTATCGGCGCTATCGAGACGAGGTGATCGCCCACGAGCGCAAGGTCTCCGTGGGCCTGCGCGTCAATCCGGAATATTCGGATGTGAAGACCGAGCTGTACAATCCGGCCTCGCCGCACTCGCGTCTGGGTGTGACGGCCGAACACCTTGCCGATGGTCTGCCTGACGACATCGAGGGACTGCATTTCCACACATTGTGCGAGTCCGACTCGCATGCGCTGGCAAAGGTCCTGGAGCACTTCGAGGCGCGCTTCGGTCATTTGCTCGGGCAGATCAAGTGGGTCAACGTCGGCGGCGGTCATCTGATGACGCGCGAGGGTTACGACGTTGATCATCTGATCGCGGTGCTCAAGGCGTTTCGCGAAAAACACTCTGTCGAGGTGATTCTGGAGCCGGGCAGCGCGATTGCCTGGACCACCGGAGAGCTCAAGTCGACGGTGCTGGACGTGGTCGAAAACAACGGGGTCAAAACGGCGATTCTGGACGTGTCCTTTACCGCCCACATGCCCGACACGCTGGAAATGCCCTATCGCCCGGGCGTGGTGGGCGCCGGCGACCCGGGCGGCGAGACCCATGATTATCGCCTCGGCGGCACCAGTTGCCTGGCCGGTGATTTCCACACCGAGTACGGCTTTTCCGAGCCGCTGGAGCCGGGGAGCCAGGTGCTGCTGTCGGACATGATCCACTACACCATGGTCAAGACAACAACCTTCAACGGCGTGCGCCACCCCGCCATCGGCATGTGGACGATCGGTGGTGAGGCGGTGATTTTCAAGAACTTCGGCTACGAAGATTTCAAGAACCGCCTGTCCTGAGAGGGCCTATGTCGTTCTCAGGCTGCTTCATTGAGCGAGTGCGAGAGATCGTGAACGGATCCAACAAAGCCAACAAAAAATCGTGAGCCAGGGAGGGCGGCGTCCATGAGTATTCAAATCGGTCTGGACTCGGAAATCGGGACCCTGCGAACCGTGGTGGTTCACACACCGGGCCAGGAAATGGAGAACATGACGCCGGACACGGCCTCCGAGGTCCTGTACGACGACATTCTCAGCCTGCGCCTGGCGCTGCGCGAGCATCGTCAGCTCAAGGGTGTCCTGCAGCAGGTCGCGCGGGTGCTGGAACTGAAAGACCTGCTGCGCGACGTGCTGGACGTCGACCGGGTTCGCGCCGCCCTGGTCAACGAGCTGTGCGGTTTGTATCAGTGTCCGGAACTGATCGACGAGCTGGTGGAACTGCCTTCGGCCGGTCTGGCTTCGCGCTTGATCGAGGGCACGCCGAAACGGCCGGTCAGCCTGGAAAAGTATCTGGATCCGTCGCGCTACGCCATCCCACCGCTGCCCAATACCTTTTTTACCCGTGATGCGACGATGTGCGTCAACGAGCGGGTCGTGATCGGCTCCATGGCCTACAAGGCCCGCATGGCCGAGGCGCTGCTGCTCAAGGGGATCTTCAAGTATCACCCCGACATCGCGAGCAGCGGGTTTTACTTCGACGGCACCGACCGACGCGACTCCGAGGTCACGATCGAAGGCGGCGATCTGCTGGTGATTCGGCGTGATCTGGTGGTGATCGGCTACTCCGAGCGGACTTCGGTGGCCGGTATCGATCGGCTGATGCGCGCCATCGCCAGCCAGGGACCGGTGCGCAATTTCGTTGTGGTCGAGATCCCGAAAACCCGGGCGACCATCCACCTGGACATGATTTTTACCATGGTCGACCGCGACCAGTGCGTGGTTTTCCCGCCGTTGATCACCGGTCATCAGCGCTCGCGCGCCTTCCACTGCCGCTTTGACGATCCCGAACGGGCCAGCATCCGTGAATACGAGGGCGTGCTGCCGGCGCTGGCCGCGCTGGGCGTGGATCTGTCACCGATTGCTTGCGGGGGCGACGACGAGTTCCATCAGCAGCGCGAGCAGTGGGCCAGCGGCGCCAACTTCTTCGCGTTCGGGCCCGGGCGCATCCTGGGCTACGCCCACAATGAGCGCACGCTTGAGGCCTTGGCCCGCTCAGGCTTCAATGTGGCGCGTGCCGAAGAGCTGATCAGCGGTCAGCGCGAGCTGGACGCCAGCGAAAAAGTGGTCGTGAGCATTGACGGCGCCGAGCTGAGTCGCGGCGGCGGCGGCTGTCGCTGCATGACCATGCCGCTGGCGCGAAAGTCTCTGGACTTGACTTGAAGGCCTGTAATCCGGTTCCCTGCACGGCTCAGTCGTCGTCAGCGACGGTCCCGATCAGATAAGGCTCCATCATCGCCCAGGCCGCCGCACTGTGGTCCCGGCCGATACCCTTGGTACGCATGGCTTCGGTCGCTTCGCGGCCGCACCAGGCCTCCATGATGCGGGGTGGCGTCGGGTGTTGCGGGATGTAGTCGGTGAAATCATAGACCTTGCCTTCGATCACCTTCCAGCAGCTGTCGAGGTGATCGTGCTCGGCAATTTCGGCCCAGCTGTACTCCGACAGCTCGTCGGGCCGGTCGGTGACCTGTTTCTGCCCGCCCGACAAGCCCTGCAGGGCCGCGATCGTCGCAACACTGGCCCAGAAGGCCACGAACAACGCAAACAGGGCTTTCTTCATAGCAGCTCGAATTCCTCTGTATGCACGGCATTGCGCGGCACGTTGAGGGCGCGCAGATGGGCCTGCACCAGCCGGTTGAGCGGCTGCGGGCCGCAGACATAGGCTTCGCGCTGGTCGACATCGCCGCAATTCTCGCGCAGGAAACTCCGGCTCAATGGACCTTCGCGGTAAAAATAGTGCGGCACCAGTTTGCAGCCCGGGATGCGCCCGGCCAGCGCCTGCAGTTCGAGCAGGTAAAGCGCGCGGGCCTCGTCCTGAACGCAGTAGATGAAACAGATATCGCCGCCGGTCTCCAGCGCCGCGAGGTGGCGCATGCGAGCCAGAAAAGGCGTCACACCGATCCCGCCCGACACCCACAGTTCCGG
>CAZUTZ010000061.1:0-11294 GCA_964623655.1 uncultured Wenzhouxiangella sp. | reverse complement strand
CAGGGCGAACAGGGACCGCAGGGCCCGAGCCACGCCCACGTTGTTTCGCGTACCCAGACAGTCAATCTGGGCTCCGCTTCTGCGACTTCAGTCGCCGCTGTCGAGCTGGCCGCCGGTTCCTATTTGCTGAACGGGGAGGTTTATCTCCGCTTTCTCGGCATGGGCAATGCCAGGGCAACCTGCCTGTTTCTTGATCTCAACAGTGGTCAAACTCTGGGCCATCGGGAGTTGACCGTGCCCGACACGGAGACCCGGACGCTATTTATTTCAGCGGCGACGGCTCTTGACCGTGCCTCAACCCGAGTTTCCTTGTCCTGCCATTCGGATCAAGGTTTCACCAAGGTGGACAGGGCGAGGCTGACTGCATTGAGCGTGGGTCAAATCAATTAACCGATCGCCGCGCGGCCCAGCCGTTTCTGGCTCGGGTCGCTTTTGCATTGGCTATGTTGAGCGGCTGGCGGTGCTGTGTGAGATGCTTTATGCCGACCCGCATGCCGATCTTGACCAGCATCATCGGCCCGAACACGAAAGCCCGGAGCAGGCGGATGATCGCGGCAGTTGGGGTATCCACTGAGTTTGCGCGCCAGGTTGGCTGGTGCTGGCTGGGATACCATGAAGGTTGATTTCTGATCCGTAGTCGAATCTTGTCTTCATCCATTCTGGTTTGCGGCGGCGCCGGTTATATCGGCAGCCACATGGTGCGCATGCTGCTGGAACGCGGCTTTGCGGTAAGCGTTGTCGATAACCTGTCTACCGGCCATGTCGAGGCAGTGGGCGAGGCGGAGTTGCTGAGATGCGATCTGCTCGATCCGGAAGCGCTTGAGCGGGTTTTTGCCAGCCGTGATTTTGCTGCGGTGATGCATTTCTGCGCCCTGTCCCTGGTGGGCGAGTCGGTGCAGAAGCCGCTGGCCTATTACCGCAACAATGTCAGCGGGACGTTGAACTTACTCGATGCCATGCGGTGCGCGGAGGTCAAAAAGCTGGTGTTTTCGTCAACGGCGGCGATTTTCGGCGAGCCGGAGCAGGACTTGATCGACGAATCTCATCCCTCCCGCCCGATCAATCCTTACGGCCGCAGCAAGTGGATGGTTGAGCAGATCTTGTCCGATGCGGCGGCTGCCTGGGATTTGCGCTCGGTCTCGCTGCGCTATTTCAACGCCGCCGGTGCCAGCCCGTCGGCCGAGATTGGCGAGTCGCACGACCCCGAGACGCACCTGATTCCGAACGTGTTGAAAAGCGTCCTGGCCGGCGGGGCGTCGCTGAAGGTCTTCGGCGATGATTACCCCACGCCGGACGGGACTTGCGTGCGAGATTACATCCATGTCGACGACCTGGCCGAGGCCCATCTGGCCGCGCTGGACTGGCTGGAGCGTCATCAGGGAGCCGCTGCGTTCAACCTGGGCAATGGCCAGGGCTTTAGCGTGATGCAGGTGATCGAAGCGGCCGGCAAAGTCACCGGGCAGCGCATTTCCTACGCCGTGGAGGCGAGACGAGCCGGCGACCCGGCAAGCCTGGTCGCCAGTGCGGAAAAAGCGCGTCGCGAGCTGGGTTGGCAGCCGCGCTATCGCGACATCGAAACCATCATCGAAACCGCCTGGCGCTGGCATCGTCAGGCGCAATACTGAACCGGCAACCCCCTAACCGCCCCCGTCCTGCTCGCGCCAGACCTTTTGGACCCTCGCCGACCAGAACCAGCTTATAGGGATGCTGTTTGGGGTCGAGGCGGGCAACGGCCCGCAACAGCAGATCAACCGCTTTGAAAACAGGCCATGCTATTCGGCCTGCCATTCCCGGACCGCTACGGGGCCCTACATTCCGGTTGAGCGCGAAGTCTTTCGAGGAGGGTATTGGCGCGCCCGGCAGGATTCGAACCTGCGACCCCCGCCTTCGGAGGGCGGTACTCTATCCAGCTGAGCTACGGGCGCGTAGGGCGGCAATTGTAGCCGATTCCGTCGGGCCTCTGTCGACCCCGGCCCGACAGGATGGCTGATTTGCTTTGCAGCCCAGAGAGCTCGCCTGCGTCTCGTGGTTAGTTCAGATGTGAGTTTGATCTGAGTCAAGACATGACGCGGGTGTGATTGCTAATAATGCTGGTTGGGAGGAGGCCTCAGACCATGCAGACTTTTGAGTGGACGAGTCAGTTCGAGACCGACCTGCCATCAGTCGATGCCCAACATCAGAAACTCGTCGGGCTGATCAACCGGCTTGGGCAAGCCCTGAGTGAACACCAAATCGACGCTGATAGCCTCACGCCAATAGTGGCGCGGCTGGTCGACTATGCTCGCTTCCATTTCGACGACGAAGAGCAACTGATGCGGGAGGCGGGGCTGGACCAGCGCCATATTGATCACCACTCGGCCAACCACCGGCGATTTCTGGAAGACGTCGCTGCACTTGATCCGACCCGCGGTGATGCCTCGGCATGTCTTGCCAACGAACTGCTCGACTATCTGGTGCACTGGCTGACCCATCACATTCTCGGCCAGGACCAGGACATGGCCAACCAGATCGCCGCGATCGACGCCGGCGTGGCGCCAGACGCGGCCTTTGAAAAACACGAGCGCAAGCAAGAGGCCGCCCTCCAGCCACTGCTGGCAGCGCTGCGTCGCTTGATGCAGCAGCTTTCAGTCCGGAATCAGGAACTGCTCGAGCTCAATCGCACCCTGGAGCAGCGCGTGGCCGAGCGCACCGAGGCCCTCAGCCAGGCCAATGACGAATTGGAAATCCTCTCGCGCACCGATGCGCTGACTGGTTTGTCGAATCGGCGCCACGCCATGCAGCAACTGCAAGCGCTGTGGCAGGAGTCCCTTGAGACAGGCCGCCCGGTTTCGGCGCTGATGATTGATGCAGACAATTTCAAGGAAGTCAACGATACCTACGGCCACGATGCCGGCGACGAGGTGCTGGTGGCGCTGGCGAACGAACTGCGGCATGCGCTGCGCACCGATGACCTGATTTTCCGCCTCGGAGGCGATGAGTTTCTGGTGCTCTGCCCGGCCACTGACTTTGATGGCGCCATGCAGGTCGCGCATGCACTGCTGGAAAGGGTCGCGAGCATGCGAGTGCCGACGGGGTCAGGGTTCTGGAAGAACAGCGCGAGCCTCGGTGTGGCGACCCGAACTGAAGCCATGAGAAGCACTGATGACTTGATCAAGGCAGCCGACGACAGCGTGTATCTCGCCAAACAAGCCGGCCGCGGGTGTGTCAGATCTTGCCAATCGGCGTGAAAACCGGGGTCGCCAATTTTCGGCTCATTCCAGAGGCTTCATGGAAGCGCAAAATCTGTTTTAATGGAGTTCCGCTGGGGCGAGAGCTCAATTTCTGGATCCGAGTCGCGAGGGAACACACAATGAAACGACTTTACTTCGTTTGCCTGCCGTTGCTGCTGGCGGTCCTGTTGTCGCCGGCCCTGGCTGACAATGATCAGTGTCTGATGTGTCATCGGGCCATGGCCGAAACGCCGGTTCAGGCCCACCAGAACTGCATGGCCTGTCACGCCGATGGGGCTGAGGAGCACGTGGCGAATGTTCGAGTGCCGCCGGAGCCGGTTCCGGACGAAACCTGCGCGATGTGCCACCGCCCCAGTGAATCATTCATGGCCATTTCGGCGCACCAGCAGGATATGGAATGCGCCGCCTGCCATCTGATCCACGATCCATAGCGGAGCTGTTCGCCCCGCCGAATGCTAAAGTCTGGGGCGCGGTCCCGCCGGCCCTGGGCCTTTCAGTCGGCTTTGCGCGTTGGATCGTTTCGCCCGTACTGATCGTGGCTCGACACCCAGTCGAGAGACGAAATCGCGGCGGCCAGTGAGATCTCGCCGGCCAGCACGGTGCCGGCCACGATCTCGGCAAATTTCATTACCTTGCCCGGTCCGGCGCAGCCCATCATGCTCAAGCTTTCGGCCTGGGTCGCCAGCCCGGTGCCGCCGCCGACCGTGGCGACAATCAGTGAGGGCAGGGTGATCGAAATGTACAAATCCTTGGTCTCGGTCAATTCGGTGTAGAGAATGCCGGCCGAGGACTCGGCGACGTTGGCGACGTCCTGACCCGTGGCGATAAAAATCGCGGTAATTCCGTTGGCCGCGTGGCAGCCGTTGTTGTTGGCGCCGGCCAACATGCTGCCGACATTGGCGATGCGGGCGTGAGTGAACAGTTGCTCGGTATCGGCGTCCATGATGTCGCGAAGCACTTCGCGCTTGACCACCAGTTCGGCGGTCACGCGCTTGCCGCGAGTGCGCATGGCGTTGATCATCGAGGCCTTCTTGTCGGTGGCGAAGTTGGACTCGAGGAAAAAATCCTTGACTTCCGAGCCGTCGAAGTTCTGCAGGATCCAGTTGCAGGCGGCGAAGGTCGCCTTGCCGACCATGTTCATGCCGGCGGCATCCCCTGTGGTGAAGTTGAAGCGGGTGTAGCAGAAGCGGCTGGCCAGGTAGTAGTCGACGTATTTCAGCGACACGAAGCGGTCGGACTCGGAACACACCTGGCGAAGCGTTTCGGTGCGGGATTTGAGCCAGTCGGCGAAGCGCCGCGCGTCGGCTGCCGTCTCGAAGGCGAACACCGGTGCGCGCTGCATGTTGTCGCCAACGACCGTGCACTGGACCCCGCCACATTCGCGGATGACCCGCATGCCGCGGTTGTAGGAAGCCACCAGGGTGCCCTCGGTGGTGGCCAGCGGCACGTAGAAGTCGCCGCGGGCATGTTCGCCGTTGACGTGCAGCGGTCCTGCGATGCCCAACGGGATCTGGGCCACGCCCGTGAAGTGCTCGATGTTGCCGCGGGTGATTTTCGGGTCGAAGGAATAGGCCGGGATATGGGTCAAATCGATGCCGGCGTGATCTTGGGTAAAGCGTTGGCGCTCCTCAATGATCGCTTCACTCCAGTCATCCTCGGCATCGCGAGGGATGGTCTGGGGCGATCTTTGACGGGTCTGCAACTCGTCGCTGATTCCGACCGACAGGGTGCCGAAGGGCGCGGCGCGGAAGCCCATTTCGATGTCGTGCTGGCCGGGCTTGAGCGGTTCGATCAGCAGATCCAGGACCAGCAGGGTACCCAGCGGAAAGTCAACTGGCTGCTCGGGTGTGATTTCGTCTGGCGGGAACTCCGGACGTCCGTCCAGCGAAAGGCGGATCTGGTCGCGCGGCACTTCCTTGCCGTCGATGGCGACGTGCTCGATCGCCTCCAGCCGCGCCGGGCTGATCCGGTTCTTGATCGAAAAACGGACCCCGGCCTCGGTGTTGCGCAGGCTGGAGCGGTTATACAGGCGTTTGAGCACGGCTTTGGGTACGAATCGCATGACTGCTGACATCCTCCGCTAGGCATTGCCGGGTGCGGTTCAAGTGAGTCGGTTTGAACACGCACCCACCATCATACGGCGCGGGTTGGGGGCAGGACTTGCGGAAGGTCAAAACTTTGATCCACTCTGCAGGACAGGCGCTCGGTGCGCAGGCTTTGGAGGGGGTCTGCGCACCCGTTGAGCCATGCGTATACTCGACTGGCCAAGCACCAGGTTGAACAGTCGAATGTCTGCAGAACCAACGCAGCCGAACAGAGCACGAAGACGGGGCGAATGGTTGATTTACCTGCTGCTGTCGGTTGTGCTGGTGGCGACTGCGATTGGGCAGACTACGACCGAAGCCAGCTCGCGTCTGGTTGTCGGGCTGTATGAAAACCCGCCCAAGATTTACAGGGACCAGGGGCAGCGGCCGGCGGGTTTGTTCGTGGATCTCATTGAAGCCATCGCCGATGAGCATGGCTGGTTGCTTGAGTATCGCGATTGTGATTGGAGCGACTGTCTGCAGGCTCTGGAAGAGGGAGAGCTCGATCTGATGCCCGATGTGGCAGCCACGGACGAGCGCAAAAAATCGTTTGCGTTCCACCAGGTGCCGGTAGTCCATGGCTGGAGTCAGCTTTTTCGTCCCGCCCATAAGGATTTGCTGACCGTGGAAGATCTGTCAGGGTTGCGAATCAGCGTGCTCCGGGATTCAGTGCAGCACGCCTGGTTCGAGTCGAGGCCCGAACTCAATGTCGAGCTGGTTCCAGTGCCCAACATGCTCGATACCTTCGTTGCCGTTGAACAGGGGCTGGCTGACGCGGCGGCAAGCAACAATTTTTTCGGCTCTCGCTTCGCCAGTGCATACGGCCTGGCCGAGGCAGCCATCACCTTTGACCAGCAAAGTCTGCACTTTGCCGCTTCCTCGCAGGCCGACCCGCAGTATCTTGCGATCATCGATCACAGTCTGCTGAGCTGGAAGGCTCAGAGGGACTCGCCCTATTTCCAGGCGCTGCAGCATGCCATGGCACCGCCACCGGTAACGCGAATCCCGCAGTGGGTGATGCCGCTAACGCTACTGATGGTGTTGGTAGTGACCTCGCTGGCGGCCTTTGCGCTCTTGTTGCGGTGGCGGATTCAGGTGCGCACCAGGGACCTCGACCAGTCGCGGGCACAACTTGTTCAGGTGCTCGACAGCAGCCCGGTGGTGCTTTACCGGGCCAGCAGCGAAACCTTGTCGCCCAGCTGGGTTAGTAGCAACGTAAAGCGCTTGTTCGCATTGCAGCCTGAAAGCCTGACTTTGGACCAGGGCTGGGAGCAACAGATTGTTCAAGCCGACAGAAGCCTCCGCTTGCAGACGTTCAGCGAGCTTTCCGACTTGGCTCAGGTGGCCGTGGAGTACCGCATAATCGATGGTCAGGGGAAGGTCCGCCATGTGCGCGACGAGATTCGATTGGCGTCGAGCAACCAGGGGTCCTCCGAGGTGTTTGGAACCTGGACCGACCTGACCTCCGAAATTTTGCAGCAGGAGCGGATTCGCTATCTCAGCGAGCATGACCGCATGACCGGTCTGCCCAATCGGTCGGTTTTGAACCAGCAACTGAATGCTGCATTGGATTCTGCCGAAGTCTCGGGGCAGGGCGGAATGGTCTTGATGATTGACCTTGATCGCTTTAGTTTGGTCAACGAAACGGTTGGCATACCGGTGGGTGATCAGGTACTGGCGATCCAGGCTCGGCGTTTGCTGAAACTGGTTTCTGCGACTGATCTCGTAGCGCGCAGTGGCAACGATGAGTTCTGCATTTTGCTGCCAGAGCCTGAAAATCAGCAGTCGACGTCGCGGCTGTGTAAGAAGCTGCTCGAAACCATGGCGACGCCCATTGAACTGGAGGGACATCGATTGACTGTCACCGCCAGTATCGGGGTCGCTTGCTTTCCCGAGCATGGATGCAGCCCGAGCGAGATTATGGCCGCCGTGCAGCTGGCTGCGCAGCAGGCGCGTAAGGGCGGCGGCAATACCTGGGAGGTTTATCACCCCCAATTGGGTACCGCCACCAGCGCGCGGATGTTTCTGGAGCAAGATCTCAACACGGCTTTGGAGCAGGATCAGTTCCTGCTGCTCTTTCAACCACAATATCGGCTGGCCGACCATCAGCTCGTCGGTCTGGAATGCCTGATTCGGTGGCAGCATCCAGAGCGCGGGATGCTCGCCCCCGCGGCTTTCATTCCGCTGGCCGAGGAAACCGGCCAGATCCGGAGAATCGATCTTTGGGTTCTGCATAACGCCTGTAGGCAGATGGCTGAATGGCAGCAAAGCGGGCTTGCGATGCCGCGTTTGTCAATCAATTTATCGGCCAGTGAGTTTCGCAACGAGGATCTGGTTGATACCGTTGAGGCCGTCATTGGCGAATACCAACTTCCGGCCGATCGCCTGGTACTGGAAATCACCGAGACGACGCTGATGCAGTCGCCGGACCAGGTCGCTGTGGTGCTGCGGCGGTTGCACGGGCTCGGGATCTACCTTTCCATGGACGATTTCGGGCGGGGCTATTCCAACCTGGCCCAGCTTCTGGCGCTGCCGCTTGACCAGCTCAAGATCGACCGCTCTTTGATCGCCAAAATGGAGCAATCGCCGCAGAAACGTTCGGTGCTGAGGGCCATCGTGGCGCTGGCCACGGCGCTGGACATGGAACTCGTCGCCGAAGGTATAGAGACTTCAGAGCAGCTTGACTTTCTCAGGCAGGAGGCCTGCCCCATCGGTCAGGGTTTTTTGCTGGGCCGGCCGATGGGAGTCGAACCGGTCGAGCGGCTGCTGCGCCGGCAGCATCACCATTGATCAGTGACGTACAACGGGCTGTACGTCCCGCTTGAACGGCACCGATAGGCGGGTTTAAGCTTAGAAAAGCAGGGGTTCATCGGCCATCCGGAGCTCGGCTTGGAGGTGCGCATGGCGAATTCGGCAAAAAGGGTAGACCGCGCCGCCACTGCCGCCCTGGCGCGCCTGACTCTGGGCATCTCACCGCACGCCGTCGTCGATGCCTGGGTGGACTGGGCGATCCATCTGGCGCGCGCGCCGGAGCGGCAGGCGGCATTGGTTCAGCGCGCCGGCGTCAACGCCCTCAAGCTTCTCCGCTTCAGTTCCGAAGCGCTGACCCGAGGCGATGCCGAGCCGCCTTTCAGCCCGCGCGCCTACGATCACCGCTGGCGCCACGAAGACTGGGGGCGACCGCCCTTCAGCCTGCTGCAGCAAGGGTTTCTGGCCCAGCATGACTGGTGGGAAGCGGCGACCGCCGACCTGCGCGGCCTCAAGCGCCAGACCAGTCAGCGCACCGGCTTCATGGTGCGCCAGGCGCTGGACTGGTTCTCGCCTTCGAACTTCCCCCTGTTCAACCCCGAGATTCTTGAGGCCACCCGCAAGACCGGCGGGCGCAACTTCATTGACGGCTTCGGCCATTTCATTGAAGACATGATGCGCGCGGCCACTCAGACCCACCAGTCCATCCCTGAAGAATTCGCGCTGGGCGAACATCTGGCCTGCACACCGGGCGAGGTGGTCTACCGCAACGAGCTCATGGAGCTGATCCAGTACCGCCCGCAGACGAAGACCGTGCATCCCGAACCGGTGCTGATCGTGCCGGCCTGGATCATGAAGTACTACATCCTCGACCTTTCGCCGCATAACTCGCTGATCAACTGGCTCGTCGGGCAGGGCCATACGGTCTTTGCCATCTCCTGGGTCAACCCCGGGCCCGATCAGGCCGAGTTGTCGCTGGAGGACTACCGCAAGCAAGGCATCCTGGCTGCACTCGACGCCATCGAGGCCATCGTGCCGGGGCAGCGCGTGCACGCCAACGGCTACTGCCTTGGCGGAACGCTTTTGGCCATTGCCGCCGCCACCATGGCGCGCGACGGCGATGAGCGCCTGGCCTCGGTGACGCTGATGGCCGCGCAAGTCGATTTTGCCGAAGCCGGTGAACTGCTGCTGTTCCTGGACGAAAGCCAGGTCGCTTTTCTGGAAGACCTGATGTGGGCGCAGGGTTATCTCAACCGGCCGCAAATGGCTTTTGCCTTTGCCGCCATCCGTTCCCAGGACCTGATCCACACCCGCAACGTGCGCCGCTATCTGCTGGGTCTGAAGGACATGCCCAGCGACATCCGCGTGTGGAATGGCGACACCACGCGCATGCCGGCGCGCATGCACTCGGAATACCTGCGCGGCATCTTTCTGGAAAACCGCATCAGCGCCGGGCGCTTCGCCGTCGAGGGCCGAGTGATCGCGCTCAAGGATATCCGGATACCGATCTTCGTGGTCGCCACCGAAACCGACCACATCGCACCCTGGCGTTCGGTCTACAAGACCCAGCTTTTTACCGACTCGGACCTGCACTTCGTGCTGACCAGCGGCGGCCACAACGTGGGCATCCTGAGCGAGCCCGGACATCCACGCCGGCACTTCCGGCTCGGCCACCGACCGGCCGGCGGCCGCTACCTGGACCCCGACAGCTGGCTCAGTCAGACCTCGACCCAGGAAGGCTCCTGGTGGCCGGAGTACGGGCGTTGGCTTTCCGGCAATAGCAGCAGACGGAGCGCTCCTCCGGCCATGGGGGCTGCCGACCAGGGCTATGCGCCGCTGTGCCCAGCGCCTGGCACTTACGTCTTCCAGACCTGATCTGCGGCTGAAGGGCGCGAATGGACGAGCGCTTTCAGCCCGGTGTGCCAAACAAGCGCAGCAGGCCCAGGTGGGCGGGCAAATGGATGAGCAGCGGGATGCCGATCATCAGGAAAAGCAGGTGAAGTAGCGGATGGATCGGTCGGGCCGGCCGATCTTCCGCAAGCAGTCCGTGGACCCAGTTGACGTTGCGCTCGACCGGCGCGAGATACCAGCTGAGCGGCAGGACAATCCAGCAGATCGCCACCGCCAGCGGCAGGGCACGGACGTCGTAGCCCAGCAGCCACACCAGCCAGATCAGCACCACCGGCAGCGGCAGGTGATACAACGACAAAAGCCTGAGCCACAGTGGCCGCTCCCGGTCGAACATGTAGCCGAGCATGCCGCCCAGCTGCCAGCCGGTCAGCAGGCGAATCGCCAGGACCAGGGCCCAGACCAGCTCGGGCACCACGACCAGCACCGCCATGGTTGATGCCAGCAGGGCGCTTTCCAGCCACAACGCCACCGTCGCGCCGATCAGCGCGATATTGGAAAACCACAGGTAGTTGATCGGCCCGTAGCGAAACCAGTAGGCCACCAGGACCACCACGGTCATGGCGGTAAAGCCGATTTTGAGCCACAGGGGAATCACTGGCCGGAAATCCACGACATCGACATCGAACCTTATCTTAGGCGCTTCTGACCGGGAAGAAGCTGACCGGGTTGAGCCGGGAAATTGTTCTATCCGAAACTGCGCGCCGGGATGGCGTGGCCCTTGCACGTCGCCTGCACCGGGATCGGGCTAATCTCCCGGCCCTATGCAAGACGACCCCCGAATCAACGGCCTGCTGCGCCTGTTCAGCGCCGCCATCCGGCCGCCGCGCGGCACCGGCCGCATCGCCCTGGCGCTGACCATGGGCGCGCTGTGCCATCTGGTGTTCGCCGTGGCCGTGGTGGCCATGATCGGCGCGATGTTTTTCGGCATGAGCGAAAGTTTCGGTACGGTGCCGTGGCCGTGGGCGGCGCTGGTCAATGCGCTGCTGATTCTGCAGTTTCCCCTGGGCCACTCGTTTTTCCTGTCCGGCCCGGGCGGGCGCTGGCTGGCGCGCCTGGTCCCCGGACCACATGGGAAGACCCTGGCCACGACCACCTACGCCCTGATCGCCTCGGTCCAGCTGGCCGCGCTGTTTTTGCTGTGGACGCCCTCGGGCATCGTCTGGTGGCGGGCCGAAGGAGTGGCGTTCTGGCTGATCTGTTCAGCCTATGCCGCCTCCTGGCTGTTGTTGATCAAGGCCAGCTTCGACGCCGGGGCCGAAGTGCAGTCCGGCGCGCTGGGCTGGATGTCGCTGCTGGGCCGGATCAAGCCGCGTTTTCCGGA
>CAZUTZ010000060.1:0-11380 GCA_964623655.1 uncultured Wenzhouxiangella sp. | reverse complement strand
CTGGGGCGTGGGCGGCATCGAGGCCGAGGCGGCCATGCTGGGCCAGCCGATTTCCATGCTGATCCCGCAGGTGGTCGGCTTCAAGCTGACCGGCCGGCTGCCGGAGGGCACGACGGCCACCGACCTGGTCCTGACCATCACGCAGATGCTCAGGGAAAAGGGCGTGGTCGGCAAGTTTGTGGAGTTTTTCAGTGATGGCTTGTCGCATCTGCCGCTGGCCGATCGCGCCACCATCGGCAACATGTCGCCGGAATTCGGCTCGACCTGCGCCATTTTCCCGGTCGACGCCGAAACCATCCGCTATCTCGAGCTGTCCGGCCGCGACGAGAAGCGCCGCGAGCTGGTCGAGAACTATGCCCGCGCCCAGGGCATGTGGCGCGAGGACGGCGACGAGGATCCGGTCTACAGTGATGTGATCGAGCTGGACATGGGTACCGTCGTGCCCAGTCTGGCCGGACCCAAACGGCCGCAGGACCGCGTATTGCTGAGCAACGCCAAAACCGAGTTTCAGGCGGCCAGCGCCAAGATGACGGCAGAGCGTGACGCCGCGCACGACAAGGAGGAAGCGCGCTTTGCCGGAGAAGGCGGCAGCACCGCCGTGGGCGCACGGCTGCCGGCCGGAGTGGCGGAAGTCACCTACAAGGATCAGACCTTCCAGCTCAAGGACGGCGCGGTCGTCATCGCCGCCATCACTTCATGCACCAACACGTCCAACCCGGCCGTGATGCTCGGCGCCGGGCTGATGGCGCGCAACGCCCGGGCTCGCGGCCTGACCGTCAAGCCCTGGGTCAAGACCTCACTGGCACCGGGGTCGAAGGTCGTCACCGACTACCTGACCTCGGCCGGGCTGGTGGATGACCTGGAAGCACTGGGCTTTTACACCGTGGGTTACGGCTGCACGACCTGCATCGGCAACTCAGGCCCCCTCCCCGAGCCGATCGAGGAAGCGGTCAAGGACCGCGACATGGTGGTGTGCTCGGTGCTGTCCGGCAACCGGAATTTCGAGGGCCGCATCCATCCTGAAATCAAGATGAATTACCTGGCCTCCCCGCCGCTGGTGCTGGCCTATGCCATTGCCGGGCGGATGGACGCCGATCTGGTCAACGAACCCCTGGGCGAGGACCCGGACGGCAACCCGGTCTATCTCAAGGAGATCTGGCCGGACGCGAAGGAACTGCAGGAGTTCATTGCCGCCAATGTCTCCTCGGACATGTTCCGGAAGTCGTATCGGGACGTGTTCGAAGGCGATGAGCGCTGGAAGAGCATGGATACGCCCACCGGCGAGATGTTTGCCTGGAACGACGATTCGACCTACGTGCAAAACCCGCCCTATTTCGACGGCATGGACATGGAACCGACGGAAGTCGGCGACATCCATGGCGCGCGGGTGCTGGCCAAGCTGGGCGATTCGGTCACCACAGACCATATCTCGCCGGCCGGCAGCATCAAGCCCGACTCGCCGGCAGGTCACTACCTGCAGGAGCACGGCGTCGAGCCGGTTGATTTCAACTCCTACGGCTCGCGCCGTGGCAACCATGAAGTGATGATGCGCGGGACCTTCGCCAACGTGCGCATCCGCAACGAGATCGCGCCCGGTACCGAGGGTGGATTCACCAAGTATCTGCCTGACGATGCAGTCATGCCGATTTACGATGCGGCCATGAAATATCAGGCCGACAAGACGCCGCTGATCGTCATCGCGGGCAAGGAATACGGCTCGGGCTCATCGCGCGACTGGGCCGCCAAGGGCACTCGTCTGCTCGGCATCAAGGCGGTAATCTGCGAGAGTTTCGAGCGCATTCACCGCTCCAACCTGGTCGGCATGGGCGTCCTGCCGCTGAATTTCATGGACGGTGAGACGCCGGAAAGCCTCGGACTCGACGGTACCGAGACCTTCGACATCACCGGGCTTGGCGACGGCACCGCCAGGCAAGTCGATGTGACGGGGACCAGGCCGGACGGCGCCAAGGTCGAGTTCAAGGCCAGAGTCCGTCTGGATACGCCGAAGGAAGTCGAGTACTACCGTCACGGCGGCATCCTGCACTACGTGCTGCGGCAAATGGCCGGAGGTGATCCGGGCGAGGCGACCAAGGCGGCCTGAACCCGACAAAGGCGGCTTTCGCTGCACCGCAAGACCCCAAACGGCCCGCTTGAGCGGGCCGTTTGCGTTGTGGTCAGCGCCACCCTCAGGCTCAAATTGAGTCCCCATCGAATCGCCGCCCGATTCAGTGCCAGTCAGCCGCGCGCAAAGTTTATAATCCCGACTATCGGCAAAGCCGGACCCGCAGCACAGCGGCGCCGGCAGAAGGCTTGGATGTTCTTGGATCGGGGCCGAGTCACGCTCATGCCGAGGCCAGACTGACACGATGATTGTTGGTGCGAGTTTCCCGGCGTTTCGGGCGCCGGGAGCCGCAAAGACCTGAACGAATTCTAAAAACCACACTAGGGAAAGGGCAAACATGCTCAGCTATATCCTGATTTTCGGCCTGGGCCTGATGGGGCTGGCCGTCGCCTTCGTCTTGACGCGCAAGATCACCGCCGTTCCGGTCGATTTCGGTGCCGAATCACCGGCCGAGGCATCGCGCCTGAAGCAGATGCACAAAGCCATTGCCGATGGCGCCATGGCCTTTCTGACCCAGGAATATCGATACATCGTCTGGTTCATGCTCGCCTTTGCGATCGTCATCGGCTTCGCCATCAATGACCCTTCAACCGATACCCACGAAGGCATTTATACGGCCTTCGCCTTTATCTTCGGCGGTGTCATTTCGCTTGCCGCCGGTTTTATCGGCATGCGCATCGCCACCGAAGGCAACGTGCGCACCGCCACTGCGGCAAGGAACTCCATCGCCGATGCCTTCAAGGTCGCGCTGAACTCGGGCGCGGTGATGGGTTTTGGCCTGGTCGGGCTGACCGTGATCGGCCTGCTGATCACCTACCTGGTCATGGCCGCGCTTCTTGATGTCCCCAACCACGTGTTGATGGAAGTGGTTGCCGGCTTTGCCCTGGGGGGCTCGACCATCGCCCTGTTCGGTCGCGTCGGCGGTGGCATCTACACCAAGGCTGCCGACGTCGGTGCCGACCTGGTCGGCAAGGTCGAGGCCGGCATTCCGGAAGACGACCCGCGCAACCCGGCCGTGATCGCCGATAACGTCGGCGACAACGTCGGCGATGTGGCCGGCATGGGATCGGACCTTTTCGGTTCCGTGGCGGAGAGCACCTGCGCGGCCATGGTCATCGGCGCAACCGCATTTGCCGTCAGCGGCATGCTGGCTGAAACCGACTCCATCATGGCCAACATGTACCCGATTCTGATTTCGGCGGTCGGTATTCCCATCAGCCTGCTGACCATTCTGATGGTCCGGGTACAGACCGAACAGCAGGTGGCGCCCGCACTGAAAAAGATGCTCATCATCGCCTCGGTGCTGATGGCGATCGCCATTTACTTCCTGACCATGTGGGCGTTGCCGGCCAGCTTCGAGATCGAGGGCCAGGCAACCACGGCCTTCCAGGTCTACCTGTGCTTCCTCGCCGGCCTGGGCGCCGGGCTGGCGATCGGCCTGTTTACCGAGTACTACACCTCGCACGACTTCAAGCCAGTACGCGAACTGGCCGACTCCTGCGCCACCGGAGCGGCCACCAACATCATTTTCGGTCTGGCGCTGGGCTTCAAGAGCGTGGGCTGGTCGATCGCGGCCATTGCAGTGGCGGTCTATGTCCCCTTCACTCTGGCCGGCATGTACGGCGTGGCCGTGGCGGCTCTGGGCATGCTCGGCACGCTCGTCGTCGGCCTGGCCATCGACGCCTACGGTCCGGTCTCCGACAACGCCGGTGGTATTGCGGAGATGACCGAGATGGGTGAGGAAATTCGCGACCGCACCGACGTGCTTGATGCCGCCGGCAACACCACGGCCGCGATCGGCAAGGGCTTTGCGATTGGCTCGGCCATCCTGACTGCGCTGGCGCTGTTTGCCGCCTTCGTCACCCGCGCGATGCACCTGGACGAAGACTTTTCGACGCTGAATCTGCTCGATCCCATGGTGCTGACCGGCCTGTTTGTCGGCACCATCCTGCCCTTCGTTTTCTCCGCCCAGACCATGCGCTCGGTCGGCGCGGCGGCTTTCGAGATGATCGAGGAAGTGCGCCGGCAATTCCGCACCATCCCCGGCATCATGGAGGGTACCGGCGAGCCGGACTACAAGCGCTGCGTGGCCATCTCCACCCGTGCCGCCTTGCGCGAAATGATCGCCCCGTCGGTCCTGATCATCGGCTCACCGCTGGTGGTCGGCTACCTGTTCGGCATCGAGGCCCTGGCCGGCCTGCTGATCGGTTCACTGCTGGTCGGTGGCGGTCTGGCGATTTCGTCTTCCAACTCCGGCGGTGCCTGGGACAACGCCAAGAAATACATCGAAAAAGGGCATCTGGGCGGCAAGGGTACCGAGGCGCACACGGCCTCGGTCGTCGGCGATACGGTCGGTGATCCGCTGAAAGACACCTCCGGCCCGTCGTTGAACATCCTGATCAAGCTCATGGCCATTCTGAGTCTGGTCTTCGTGCCGTTTTTTGTGGAACATGGCGGCGTTCTGACCCGTCTGATCAGCTGATCCCGATCCAGCCTGGAGGCTCTTAAACATGGAAAACCACTTCAAGAAAATCCTCGTTCCGGTGGACGGCTCGGAGGGCGCCGGGAGGGCTGCCGCCTATGCCGGTGAACTGGCCGGCGCTTTCAACTGTCCAGTCGTCATGCTCTATGTCTACCACCCCGACCCCAATCGAGTCATGGGCATGGTCGGTCTGCCACGCGAACGCATCGACGAAATCAGCAAGCAGGCCGGCGCCGAAGCCTTCGCCAAGGCCAGAGAAAAAATGGGTGAGGTCTCGGTCGAGATTGAGGAAAAAGTGATCTGGGGCGAACCGCGCGAAGAGATCCTTGCCCTGGCCGATCAAATCGAGGCCATGATCATCATGGGGCGTCGCGGCCACGGTCAGATGAAACAGTTGATGGTCGGCAGCGTATCAGCCGGCGTTGTTCACGCCTCCAAGCGGCCGGTGACCATCGTCAACTGATGGAAATTCTCCAGCGCCCCGGCCCGCTCTCTGGCCGGGGCGCTGGCGGATCAGCCTGAAGGCTATTCTTCCGATTCAGGGTTTCAAGCAAAACCCGGCGGGCTCCACTGATCCATCATCTTGCGCTGCGCCGCGTCTAGTCGGCGAGCCATCAGCTCGGAAAAATGCCTCAGTACGGGGTAACCGAAAGACGGATCGGTTTCGCACCGCTCGAGCAGCGCCTTGCCGTCGAATTCAATCACCCGAGTGCCGCTGGCAGCCGCTCGCGCATGGAAATGCCAGGTGTAGGGCGCAATCAGCCATGACCAGCCGAACACTTCGCCTTCGTTCAGGCGGGTGATTTCCAGGCGAGGGCCGGCAAGAGCCGGTACCTCGATGACCAGGCCACCTTCCAGAATCCAGTAAAAGGCTCTGGCCTCTTCGCCATGGCTTGCCAGCACCTCTCCGCCATTCAGCTCGCGCTCCGTGCCATGTTCGGCCAGAATCTCCAGATGGCTTTCCTCCAGCCCGGAAAACAGACCTCGATCGGTCATTAACTGCTTGATTTCGCTCTTGTTCATTTTCACCTCCGGGGTCGGACTGGAATGATGAAGAAGGGCCTGACCACATGCCCCGCACCAAACTCTCAGATTAACATCAAGCCTGTTCAGCGACCAGCGCAGCTAATCCGGCGCCCGATCGAACGGCTCGAACTGGAACCCTAGATGGGCCAGTGGCATAATCTCGGCTCTTTCAAATTGCAATCAGAAACATGCGCCTCTTCAATCTTGTCTTTTGCGCGCTGGCTGCGCTCTTGTTATCCGGTCTCGCCACGGCCGAGAGCATCAGCACACGACAGTTCTTCGACAATGCCGAAGTCCGCAACATGCTGATTGCGCCGGACGGAAGGCATATGGCGTTCACTTTCGAGACCGGCACCGAGGTACGACTTGCGGTTCAGGATCTGCGCACGGACGAAATCACCGCTGTCTTCGGTTTCGGCGACCAGCAACACGTGCTGAATTTTCACTGGGCTGGGGATGAGCGCCTGGTCATGCTGGTCAACGAAGTCACCGGCTTCCTGGACAGAGTGCAATTTCGACCGTCACGACTCTACGCCGCCAACTTCGACGGCAGCAACCGGCGACAGATTATTGACGATCAGAACAACTTCATGTTTCAGATTCTGCATACCTTGCCGGACGATCCCGACAACGTACTGATACAGCGCCGCAATTTTGGCGATGATCTGGAGCCGAGGGCGCATTTGCTGAACATCAGACGTGGCGGCTCGAACTACCTCGGCGACAGCCCGCCGACACGCAATCTCAGTGCTCTTGGGGCCGACAACGACGGCAACGTTCGCGTCGGCATCGAAATCGTCGAGGACGATGACGACATCGACAACGTCGAAGTCAATCTATTTCTAAAGCACGGGGACGACTGGCGTCGCCTGAATATCGATGCCGATCGATACCGACCCAGCGTCAGGCCCATGGGTTTCAGCGCCGACAACCAGCGCTTTTACTTCTTTTCCAATCACGACATGCCCGAGAACGACCGTAGCGGCGTGTTTCGCTACGACTTTGAAACCGAAGAGCTGGAGTTTCTCTACCGCCATCCGGACGTGGACGTCGCTGGCGCCATCCGCGGGCACGACGGTGAAATCCTCGGCGCGGTCAGTCGCTTCGGCCCCATGACGTATGCGTTCTTTGACGAAAAGGTTGAAGACAACCGGGATGCTCGACTGCTGACACAGCTGATGAGCTCATTTCCAAACGACGATGTCAGCCTGACCTCTTATACACGCGATGGACGATACGCCATTCTCTTTGTGAGGGGCGACCGTAATCCGGGCGATTTTTTCCTGTTCGACACCGAGAATCTGCAAGCCCAGTTCCTCGCTTCAACCCGTCCTGACCTGCCCCGCGAGGCACTGTCGCCGATGCGAGCCGTGCGCATCCCGGCTCGAGACGGACTTGAGCTGCATGGCATGCTCACCATGCCACAGAATCACGACGGCCCGGTACCGCTGCTGGTCAACGTGCACGGGGGACCCTTCGGCGTAACTGACCATTGGGGATTCCACCGGGAAGCGCAGTTCTATGCCCATCACGGCTTCGCCACGCTGCAGGTCAATTTCCGCGGCTCCGGCAACCGTGGCCAGGACTTTGTACGCAAGGGACGTCATGGATGGGGCGGCGTGATGCAGGACGACGTGACCGACGCAACCCGTTGGGCCATTGAACAAGGCATCACGGATTCCGACACCATTTGCATCATGGGTGGCAGTTACGGGGGGTATTCGGCGTTAATGGGCGTCATTCGCGAGCCGGAGTTGTACCAGTGCGCGATCGGCTTTGTCGGTGTGTACGACCTGCCATGGTTCCGCAGTGGCGACGGTAACGACTGGTCGCGTCAACGCGACCGGCGCACTCGGCAATCCCGAGAACAGTGGTTTTCCGCCTACGTCGGCAATGACGAAGAAATGCTGCGCAAAAATTCTCCGGTCCACAATGTCGATAAAATCGAGGCCGAACTGTTCATCATTCACGGGGAGGACGATGTTCGCGTCGTCGTCGGACATGCACACCGCCTCCGTGAAGCCCTGGCAGATATCGGCAAGCGCTATGAATGGATGCTGAAGGAAGGCGAAGGACACGGATTCTTCGACGTCGACAATCGAGTCCAACAGGCCGAAGCCAGCCTGGCCTTCCTGAAGCGCCACATCGGGACCAATGCTGAGTGAGCCGAGCTGATCGCTACCGGCCGACACTGAAGAAATGAGTTCGAGCCGCTGGCGCATGCCGCACACCCTGGTCCTGATGTTCGGGATGATGGTGGTGGCATTGATCCTGACCTGGATACTGCCGGCTGGTGAGTATCAGACCGAGATCAACGAGGCCGGGCGCGAGATGGTCGTGCCCGGCACCTACGAGCAGCTCGACGACCCGCCGCGCCTGAGTCCTCTGGCGCTGTTGACCGCAGTACCGCGCGCCCTGGCCGATGCCCAGGGCATCATTTTCTTCGTGCTGATCGTCGGCGGCGCCATCGCCGTCCTGCGCAGCAGCGGGGCCATCGATGCCCTGCTCTACGCCATGATCCAGCGTTTCGGCCAGACCCCGTGGCTGTTGATCGGCGGCGGGATGCTGGCTTTCGGAGTTGCCTCGGCGACCCTGGGCATGGCCGAGGAATACATCCCCTTCGCCGCCATACTGGTCGCGTTGTGTGTGGCCATGCGCATGGATGCGGTCACCGCCATCGGCATCATGGTGGTCGGCTACGGCATTGGCTACGGCGTGGCGGTGATCAATCCGTTTACCCTCCACGTCGCCCAGGGCGTGGCCGGGCTGGAGCTGAGCTCGGGCTGGGAGTTCCGGCTGGCGCTGTTCCTGCCCTTCATGGCCATCGGCTTTCATCACGTGTGGGCCTACGCGCGCAAGGTCCAGGCCGATCCCTCGGCCAGCCTGGTCGCCGATATTCCGGGCGCCCAGCCGCCCGACCCGGACGAGCATCCGGCCATGGACCTCCGCCGCGTGCTGGTGCTCCTGGCCACCGCCGGCGCGCTGGTCTTGCTGATTGTCGGCATCAGCCGCCATGGCTGGTATCTGGTTGAACTGGGCGCGATGTTTCTGGGTCTGGCGATCCTGACCGGTCTGATCAGCGGAATGAAGCTCGACGACATCGCCACCAGTTTCGTCCGTGGTGCTTCGGAACTGGCCGGCACCGCGATTCTGATCGGCTTTGCCCGCTCGATTGCGCTGCTGCTGGAAGACGGGCTGGTGCTGCACACCATCGTGCACGCCATGGCCACGCCGCTGGCGCTGGTGCCGGCCGAATTGTCGGCCGTGGGCATGTTGCTGATCCAGAGCGTGCTGAACTTTTTCGTGCCGTCCGGCAGCGGGCAGGCTTTTGTCACCATGCCGCTGATGGCACCGATCGGTGACTTGGTCGGGGTCAGTCGACAGGTCGCGGTGCTGGCCTTCCAGTTCGGCGACGGGTTCATGAACATGATCGTGCCGACCAATGCCGTTCTCATGGGCATCATCGGCCTGGCCGGCATTCCCTACGACCGCTGGTTCCGCTTCATCTTTCCGCTGATTGTCAAGCTGATGATCGCCGGATCGATCGCGATGATGATCGCGGTCTGGATCGACTATAGCTGAATAATGTCGAAAAGATCAATCGACGTAGAGTGAGCTGACCGACTCGCCTTCGGCCATGCGGCGGATGGTTTCAGCGAGCATCGGTGCGACCGAGAGCTGGCGAAAACGCCCGCACTCCAGGGCCGCTTCGCTCAAGGGGATGGTGTCGGTGACGACGATTTCATCCAGCGTGGAACTACGGATATTGTCAATGGCCTGGCCGGACAGCACGGGATGAACGCAATAGGCAACCACGCGCCTTGCCCCCTCCTGCTTGAGCGCGCCCGCGGCGGCGCACAGGGTGCCGGCGGTGTCGATCATGTCGTCGACCAGCACGCAGATCTTGCCTTCGACATCCCCGATCAGGTTCATGACAGTCGCCTCGTTGGCGCGCGGCCGGCGTTTGTCGATGATGGCCAGATCGGCATCCAGGCGTTTGGCAATGGCGCGGGCGCGGACCACACCGCCCACGTCGGGCGAGACAACGATGATCTCATCGGAGGTGTAGTGCTTCCAGATATCGGCCAGCGTCAGCGGTGAGGCGTAAACGTTGTCGACGGGAATGTCGAAAAAACCCTGAATCTGATCAGCGTGCAAATCCACGGTCACCACGCGGTGCGTGCCGACCACGCTGATCATGCGTGCAGCCACTTTCGCGGTGATCGGGACGCGCGCCGAACGCGGGCGTCGATCCTGTCGCGCGTAGCCGAAATACGGGATGACGGTCGTGACTCTGGAGGCCGACGCTCTGACCAGAGCATCGACCATGACCAGCAGTTCCATGTAATTCTCGGCTGCCGGTTGGCAAGTGGGCTGAATCACGTAAACGTCGCGGCCGCGAACGTTTTCCATGATTTCCACCATGGTTTCGCCGTCACTGAACTTGCCGACATTGGCCCGCCCCAGGGAAGTGCCCAGGCAGTCGGCGATCGAAGCGGCAAGCTCCGGGTTCGCGGTACCGGTAAACACCATGACGGAGGAGTTTTTCAACGGCGCACCCGCTTCGTTATGTCCAGGGACCCTCTGAACCCGATCTGGAAAAATGGCTGGGACGGCAGGACTCGAACCTGCGAATGCGGGGATCAAAACCCCGTGCCTTAACCAGCTTGGCGACGTCCCAGCAGATTGAAGATCCGCGTCATCCAATTGGATGGCGAATCGATTGCGAATTATAACGGCAAATCAGGGTCCAGGGTCGGGCCAGCGCCAATCGCGCATCACGGCGCGAACCTGGTGTGGCGGACTGCTGGCCTGAATTCGGCTCGGCATCAGCGGCCCCTGCGAAGGATGACTGTAGCGCTGGTATTCCAGCGTCCAGGGTGGCGCGACGATTTCGGCCATGGTGCCGTCGTCGGCGAACCTGACCTGCTCGCCGTCGGGGGCCTCAAGGCCTCGCAACCAGTAAGCCAGCTGGCTGACCGGAATCGGCCAGCCGACAGCCTCGGCCACGAGCAGGTCCGGATCAGGCCCGCGCAACAAGCCGATGTCGCTGCCTTCCAGGACGGCACCTCTTTCGTTGAAAAACAGCCGCCAGCGATGGCGTGACGCGACGGTGCGCAAGCGCACCTCGTGCTGCTCGCCTTCGGCGCGCCAGTCAAAGGCCATCTGGCCGCCGCGCTCGCCGTCCGACAGGGCCAGACGGCCCGAGACTTCCCAGTTCGGGTGACTGGCGAACCACGCCTCGCGCTCATCCAGCCACGCGCCTTCCGGCCGCGGTTCTCGAACCGCGCAGGCGGCCATTACCAGCACGAGAAGCGCCAGCGCCGGCAAGCGCCCGAATCGGCCAATCGCTTGACTGATCAGGGCCACAGTTCCAGTCGGTCCATGGTGTCGGCAAGGTGTCGGTCTTCAGGATGCCGCTCCCAGGCCGAATGAAGCACGTCTCGGGCCTGCTCGGGCTGGTCCAGATGCCAGAGCACCTCGCCCAGGTGAGCCGCGATTTCCGGATTGTCTTCGCCCGCCAGGGCACGCTCCAGATAGTCTCGCGCCGTTTCCGGCCTGCCCAAGCGGAAATAAACCCAGCCCATGGAATCAAGGATGGCCGGCTCGTCGGGTGAGAGCTCCAGCGCCCGACGGATCAGCCGATAAGCCTCGGAATGCCGACTGGTGCGATCGGTCAGCGTGTAGCCCAAGGCATTGAGGGCCATGGCGTTATCGCTGTCGATCTGGATGATCCGCCTCAAGTCCTG
>CAZUTZ010000059.1:5893-11517 GCA_964623655.1 uncultured Wenzhouxiangella sp. | reverse complement strand
TCAGGTGCCATTTGCGCGCCAGATCATCGAGCGTGTGGGACTTGACTTCTTCGCCGGCTCGCAGGAGCTCGGCCGGGCCGCCCGGGTCGATGCGTTCGTGCAGTCGCTTGGCTTCAGCCAGCAGGCGGGCCCGGTGCGGCTGGAACCGAGGACCGCCCAAGTGGGCGATGATTTCCAGCCAGTAGCCGGCGCGGCGGAGAGCCGCCTGGTTTGTCAGATTGCCGACAGGCGGAATGTTGCCGACGGCGATTTGCTCAAGAACCACCCCCAAATCCTGCTCCAGCTCTCGTTGGTCGATGTAGGGGATGGGCTGGCGGATCAGGCGTTCCCAGCGATCAAGCCAGATTGGCTCGTCGACCCGCTTCAGCTCCAGCAGTTCAAGCACGTGGTTTGCACACATTTCGCGTTCCGCTCAGCCTGTATCGCGGCATTAGATGTTTGAGCAGAGTCTTGTTACTCATAGGACGAGTCTACTCACCCGATATATAGATGAGCAAATACTGACCGCTCACGGTTCCCAATATCTGAACGGTCGCCTCAACGAGCAGTACATTCGCTGCCATGCCTTCGTTGTCCCCGACGATTGCAACCATGAGGTGGACCAGGCCCGACGCACGGCGATGGAGGCCGGGTTGAAGTATGTCTACGTCGGCCGCGTCACCGGCCACGAGGGTGAGACCACGCGCTGTCCGGCCTGCGATCACCCCGTCATCAGCCGACTCGGCTTCTTTGTCGATGAGGTCAACCTGGAAAACGGCCGCTGCGATCAGTGCGGGGAAGTCATTGACGGACGGTGGTCAGCCTGAAAATTCGCGCTTGATTCGATCCCTACCCACACTCGGCTTTATCCGGAAATCGGCGCCATCCGGCTCGGCGTTTCCATCCTGTCGAGTCGCTTGATCGATCAAGAACCCAGCCGCTGCCGATAAACCTCCTCGGCGGAAACGGCGCGCTCATCCAGGTTGGTCAGCCCCGCCTCGCGCGCCCAGTCCATGGCGTCCAGGAATTCACCCACCTGTACGCCACGAGCAATCTCTTCGTATTCGAAAGCGCGGTGTTCAACCCGCCACTGCGGCATGATGTTGACATAGGTATCCAGCGGCAGATTTTCCGCCACCCAGGCCACGAATTCACGCGTGCCGGCGACCTCGTTGGGCATCACCAGATGCCGGATCATCAACCCGCGCAGCGCATTGCCGCGCTCGTCGGTGACCAGGGTGCCGACCTGACGGTGCATTTCCAGGATCGCCGCTTTCGCCATGGCCGGATAGTCACCTGCCCGCTCCATGGCCAGGCGCTGTGAGTGCGCACCGTCCATGAACTTCAGGTCAGGCAGATAGATATCAATGATGCCGTCGAGCAGGCGCACCACCTCAACCCGTTCATAGCCGCTGGTGTTGTAGACCAGCGGCACGCGCAGACCGCGCCGCACCGCGCGCCCAACGGCCCGGACGATATTGGGCAGCACATGGGTGGGTGTGACGAAGTTGATGTTGTGGCAGCCGCGCCGCTGCAGGTCGATCATCATGCCGGCCAACTCGCGGTCGTTGAGCAGGCGGCCGCGCCCGGCATGGGCCACCGGCCAGTTCTGGCAGAACACGCAGCGCAGATTGCAGTGGGAGAAAAAGATCGTGCCCGAGCCACGCCGCCCGACCAGCGGCAGCTCTTCGCCAAAATGCGGGGTGTGACTATAGACGCGCACCCGGGCGCCGGCTTCGCACAAACCGGTCTCGCCCGCGTTACGGTTGACCCCGCACTGGTGCGGGCAGAGTCGGCACTGGTCGTAATGCGCGGCGATCGCCTCGATTCGTTCTTCCAGCAGGCCTTCATCAGCCAGCTTTCGATAAGCCGGGCGCCAGTCGCCGGCAGAGGCTTTAGCGGGCTGGGCAGCGGTGGAAGCCGTTGCGACTGCAGAAGCAGCGGCAGCGCCCTTTAACAGATTCCTGCGCGTGACCGTCATGCCGATACCTTTGTGCTTTTCCTCCAATATCAGAGACGATTTTGCCTCCGGAAGTTCAGTCAGCCGAAACGAGGACGTAGCGGCAGGCCGGAGTACCGTCGTGGCTTATCCCGCTTTTTTTCGCTCCACGTGAAAATAATTCCGGTCCGACTGTAGAACTCGGTAGGCATCCATTCAAACGAAGGAACTGAAATGACCGCATCTGCTTTAATCCGCCTTGCCGGCCTGGTGGCGACGACGGCAATAATCCTCGCGGTCACCGCCTGTGACCTGCGCCGCGATGGCGACCGCGCCGAGGAGCACGTTCTGCGCGTGCACGATGTTTCTCACCTGCAAATTGAAGAACTCGACGCGCCGCTGAGGGAACTGCTTAAAGGAGAGGATTTTCCACTACGGGGGACCATTGAGCGCATCGACCAGAGGTGGCTGGCTGTCAACGGTTCGGAACTCCTCCAGGAGGAGATTGCCCGCCTGCTGACCGATCTAGGCGAGACTCGAAACGGCGGAAACGCAACAGTCGACAGAGATTTTCGTCTGCAGCTCTGGTTACTGACCCTGCTGCCAGACCGGGACGACGACGAACTCCCCCGGACGATTGAAAGCCTTGCCGAAGTGGTGCGGCATCAGTTTCCGAAGTACGGCATACAGGTGAGCGACTTTGTCGAAACTTTTGGCAGCAACAGCATGGCTTCTCTGAACGTGACCTCAGGAGGGGGAACACAAGTTTTTCTGAGGCCGCTTCGACTGACGTCCGACGGAGCGCATATTACCGGCCGCGTTCAGGCCCGACCGCCGCGAGACGCGCAAGCTCAATTCAGCACGTTCGACATCAGCAGGAATTTGCGCGCTGGCAAGCCTCTGGTCTTGGGAAGGAAGCATGGCGGCACTTTGGATGAACAGGCCTTTTACCAAGTCGTCGTCGCTCGGATGGACTGGAACGACTGAGACTGCGACCGGCCCATGGCCCTGTCAGCCGACCAACTCGAGGCGGCCTACCGCCGGCTCGACCGGCCCATGTTCAACTACCTCTATCGCTGGTTCTGGGACGCCGCGCTGTGCGAGGACCTTCTGCACGATGCCTTCGAGCGCATGTGGAAACAGCGGCGGCGGGTTGACGCAGCTAAGCTCGACGCGCTGGCATGGACCACAGTCATCAACCTGGCGCGCAACCAGCACGCGGCCAACAAGCGCTGGCGCTGGTTGCCTCTGCCGTCGTTTCTGGTCGCACGCGAAGACCCCAGCGAGGCGTTGGAGCTGGACTGGCGTGACCAGCGGCTGCGCAAGGCGCTGGATCAACTGCCGATCCGGTTCCGGGAAGTTTTGCTGCTGGAGCTGTTTTCCGGGCTGACACGGGTCGAGATCGCCCGGCATCTGGGCATTGCCGAAGGCACGCTGGCCTCGCGCAAGCACCATGCAATTGCTCGTCTTCAAAGTTTGCTGAAGGAATCGGAATCATGAGCCACAGTGAAATCTCACCGGATTACTTTCGCGTTCTCGATCCGCCGGCCGGCGGCCTTGAACGCCTGCGCCGAAAAATCGCCAGACCGCGACCGCATCCGCTACTGCGGCCGATGATCGCGGTCCCGGTTCTTGCCCTTGTCGCCGTCCTGGCCGGTAGCATCTGGACCACGTTCGACGCAGCACAGAAGGAACGCCGGGCGATCGCCGAGCTGGAAGCGATTTTCACATCGGCCAAACTGCCGCCCCTGACCATAGACGGTGTCGAACCGGAGGAGCTCGATCTCGGCAGAGACGACATCGTGGCTTTCTGGGTCAAGGAATCCCCTAGTCCGGTCTCGCGTCTCGACGACGATCTAGTCCGACCGGACGGTTGATCTTCAATCTTTAGGAAAACGATCATGGCCAGCATCGAAAAAACCGACGCCGAATGGCGCGAACAGCTGAGCGACGAGCAGTACCGCGTCACCCGCCAGGCCGGCACGGAGCGGCCGTTTACCGGCGAATACAACGACCACTATGAAGACGGGGTCTATCACTGCGTTTGCTGCGACCACCCGCTGTTCGATTCAGGCTCCAAATTCCATTCCGGCTGCGGCTGGCCCAGCTACCACTCCGAGCTGGAAGACGCCGGCATCAAGCAGCGCCTCGACACCACGCTCGGCATGCGGCGGATCGAACTGCTGTGCCCGAAGTGCGACGCGCATCTGGGGCACGTGTTCGACGACGGTCCGCCGCCAACGGGTTTGCGCTACTGCATCAACTCCGCGTCGCTGACCTTCAGGCCGCGCGGCGACTCCTGAGCTGACCGACTCGCAAGCCCAATTCGGCGCCCCACTCATCTGGACACGGGAGCAGTCGCAGCCAGCGGTTTGCAATCCGGCGCTCGGCGAAGCTGGTGGCCCATCAGCCGCCGACCAGAATCCCCGCCCAGGCCGCATTGAGCATGGAAACCAGCGCGCCGGCCAGCACGGCTTTCAGGCCCAGCCGGGCCAGATCGGGACGGCGCTCCGGCGCGATGCCGCCGATGCCGCCGATCTGGATGGCGATCGAGGCAAAGTTGGCAAAACCGCACAGGGCATAGGTCGCGATCAGCACTGATCGGTCGGACAAGTCCATCTGGATTTCCGTCAGCGCGACATAGGCGACGAATTCATTGGCCACGATCTTGGTGCCGACCAGCCCGCCGACGGTCACGGCCTCCGACCACGGCACGCCGACGACAAAGGCCAGCGGCGCGAAGATCCAGCCCAGGATCAGCGCCAGGTCCAGCGGCTGACCGATCCAGGCTTCCAGTCCGGTGATCTCACCAAACCAGCCCAGCGGCCAGTTGAGCAGGGCAATCAAGGCCAGGAAAGCCAGCAGCATCGCGCCCACATTCAAAGCCAGCTTCAGGCCCTCGCCGGCACCGCCGGCGGCCGCCTCGATCAGATTGACATGCGGGCGCTCAATCGTCGTGCGTACCTTACCGACCGTTTCGGAGACTTCCGTTTCGGGGATCAGCAGCTTGGCCATCACCAGGGCGGCGGGCGCGGCCATGATCGAGGCCGAAATCAGGTGCTTGGCGAAAAAGGCCTGCTCCTCGGGGCTGGCACCGCCCAGCAGCAGTACGTAGGCCGCCAGTACGCCGCCGGCGATGGTCGCCATGCCGCCGGTCATCAGGGCAAACAGCTCCGAGCGCGTCATGGCGCTGATGAACGGCCGCACCACCAGCGGCGCTTCGGTCTGGCCGACGAACACGTTGGCGGCCGTAGCCAGTGATTCGCTGCCCGAGACTTTCATCAGCCGGGCCATCACCCGGGCCATGCCCTCGACGAGGATCTGCATGAGGCCCAAGTGATACAGGCACGACATCAGGGCGGCGAAAAAAATGATGGTCGGCAGCACCTGGAAGGCGAACACGAAGCCGAAAGTCTCGGTGTCGGCCAGCGGGCCGAACACGAACTCAGAACCCGCCGCGGTAAAGCCGATCAAAGTCACGAAGCCCCGGGCGATCGCGCCGAACAAGTCCTGGCCCAGGGGCACCCACAGCACCAGGATGGCCACGGACAGCTGCAGGCCCAGACCCACCAGCACGGTCTGCCAGGCGATCCGGCCGCGCCGCTCTGACAACAGCCAGGCAATCAACAGAATCGTCGCAACGCCGATCAGGCCATGCAGCACGTACATTCGTTTTCCCTCGACAAACCCGCGGCTAGCCAGCGGC